>JBJOPG010000430.1:0-3917 GCA_046050865.1 Cyanobacteriota bacterium | reverse complement strand
AGATAGTCCACCACCACCAGACCCAAATTACCAACTCTGGCTTTAATCCTGCGACACTCAGAAGCAATGCCAGCTACACTAATACCACGATTATCGTTGATAAAGATTGGTAAGTCTGCACAGAGGCGATCGCCTCTAATTTTGGTCAGATTATAGTGACTATAGCAATGAAATTCCGAGATTAAACTCCAGAGACGAGCCTGTAATTGCTTCTTGGTCATTTCGAGAGAGAAATAAACCGCCGGTAGCTTGTGCTGGGTTGCCATCTGCAAAGTAAAGTAATTGGCGATCGCGCTTTTACCCATCGACGGACGACCAGCCAGGATGGTCATTGTTCCAGGCTCAAAACCCACCATCAGGTCATCTAAATCGTACAAGCCAGATTCATAGATGGGGTTATCACTTTCCAGCTCGTTAAAGTAAGCAGCAGATATATCACCAGTACTATCGGTTTCGTGATTCATTTTCAAATCGCCAACTTGAAAGACTTTCTTCTGACTGTCGTTGATGACATCCTCTAATTCTGACAGGTTATCATAGCCAAGTTCGACAATCTCATGACCAGAGGTGATTAACTGCCGTCGGACGTACTTTTCATTGACGAGTTTAGTATAGCGATCAATATTAACTGCGGAAACAGTTTGATTGAGCAATTGAGCCAGTCTGCCAGAGCCACCGACTTTTTCTAACAAATTGCGATCGCTGAGATAAGTGCTGACAGCCATAAAATCGGTCGGTTTCTGTTGACGGTAAAGATTCATAGCAGCGCGATAAATCTCTTGATGGCTCTGGAAATAGAAAGCTTCAATCCTTAAATCTGGTTCTACCCTAGACATCGCCATTGGATCGAAGAGGATTCCGCCTAAAATTGCCTCTTCTGCCTCGATATTTGCTGGTATTGGTGAATTATTCATTTGACCCATCCTCCGCGTCCAGATCGGAGTTTTGGCTTGATTGACGTTGATTAAATTCTTCGATTTGCCGTAACGTTTCTAGTTTTCTTGGCTCAGGATCTGAATTTTGCTGTTTTGCCCGTGACTCCGCAGCTTCTCTATTGGCACGTCGAATTTCTGCTTGTTGTCGTTTAACTTCAGCGATTCTTTCCCTGTGGGTTTGCGCCAGCAAATCGAATCGTTCGGGGGGATTGTCTAGCAGCTTGTTAATTTCTGCTGCTGAATGGCGATATTCTTCGGTTGTGTTTTGGGTCGGAAGATTCCCCAATGGGCGACCGTCTGAGTTAACGTTTTCAGGTAATTCAGCGATCGCCTGTTGCATTTTTGAAGGGCTGAGTTTTCCTCCATTTTCACTGTGCCTCGTAGTTTTTCTACCCTCATTAATCTGTTCTTCTTGAAAACTTCTGTAGTAGATTTCCCATCTATTTTGCTTGGCTGCGTTCTTACTGGCTAACCACGCTTCGAGATCGTTAATTGGTCTTTCTAGGTTATTTGTCTTTTCTTTAGTGAAATTAAAAAATTTTTCGCGCTCGCTTTCTGAGAGAGAGTCTTTAAAGTCTATATAAGTCTTAATAGTCTGAGAGACTTCAAAAACCTTATCTGGCAGTGGTTCTGGCGCGCAGATCGTGCGTGGATGCACACTACCGTGCGTGGATGCACACTCACCGTGCGTGGATGCACACTCACCGTGCGTGGATGCACACCCCGTGCGTGGATGCACACTGCTGGCTGAATCGCTATCTATAAAAGAGTTAGCGTTATTCTCAGAGTCTTGTTTGGTGTCGCTATCATTACTTTTTAATTTGACTTGAGCAGATGTAATCTCTAGTTCAATCAAATTTTCTTTTTCTAATTTCTTTAGAGCGCGAGAAACGCTAGTACGGTGAATATCTAAAACTTCGCCTATTGCCTGACAGTTAATTTTTAAATGGCGATCGCCAAAAGGATTAAGGGTACGAAGATAAAACAATACTCCTAGTTCCGCACGGCTGAGTTTAGTAAAGCATTCCACCCAATCATGATGAGTTAGTCTAAAAAACATTTGACTCATTGCTTTATACCTCCTCAGCAGTAACGTTTACATCAAAAGCCAGACAAGCAGCTTCAATATCAGGTAGCTTAGTTAGTTCGCTGCATTTACCAAATAGATGTATTCGCTTTCGATGTTCGGGATAGAAGGCTGAATAGACCAAAATCTGACCGAGGGCTGCTTTCCAGTCAGTAATGCGTTTGATTTCGATAATTTCGTCATCGGTTAATAAATCAATTCTTCCTGCTGATGTATTAACTTCTCCTAGTCCGCCTAATCCGTTTTTTAGCCTGTCGCAAACTTGAGCTTCAGCATTTTCATAATTTTTGATGTTGAAATATTTGGGGATGACATCAATTTCTTGAAAAAGTGCGATCGCTCGATAAAATGTAGCTCTGGAGCAGTTGCACTTACTCATGACATCTAGGGAATCAATGTCTTGATAGCGATCGCCCCAAGGGTCAATCTCTACTAGGTAACTCCAGATCCTCCATTCTGCTGCGGTTAAGTTAGGGGATAAAATTTTCCTTGAATCTTCATTTGTGGCATAATCTAAACAGCAACGTGGACGTTGAAAAATAAATACAAAACTGTGCCACCTATCTCAATTGAGAAGGCGGACGGTTTGGGGCAAAGAGCAGTTGTTTAACCGTGGTAAGTTAAGGGCAACTGTTTTTCGCTTTATATAGGGGTATTGTAGAACGATCGCGGTAGATAAATCAGATTAATCATCGGTATTTTTGATAATTTGTGAGTTTCAAAAGGTTTATGTGGTTTACTTATGGTATTTTCAGCGATCAATGTAGTCTGAACCACATTCAAATGTGTAATCCAATACATTAATCTAGGCAATTTCGGCGATTTTGCAATCAGTATTCTTATTAGGGGAAAATCTGATAAATTTCTCGACGATGAGCAACTCGTTGACAAATCATAGTTTGGTTTTTCTTATCTAGAGTTAGACCAACTCTATAATCACCAACTCGAATTTTATATTTATCTTTGTAGCCTTTCATCTTTTTCAGGTATCCCAACTCAAAGGGATTAGCCAATTTCAATTCACTGAAAACGATTGATTCAACACGGGATTGAGTATCTTTTGGCAGTCGCGATAATTCTTTTAAGAATCGCCTAGTGTATTCAACTTTCCACATTATTGGCTTTTAATGATGCTAAATATTTCAAGGCTTCTTCTTCATTAAGAGTTTCATCGTCTTCAACTTCGTCCATCAGTTGAGCTAATCCATAATCTTCTAGAATTTCCTCCATCTTTTCAAATTCAGCCAGAGGAATCTGAACCGCAATGGGTTGTTGATTGGTATCTAATACATAGTTTTTGTTGATTTCTAGCATCTTACTGACTCCACTCGTCTAGTTAATAATTAATCTTAGTTGATCCCATTCGACTGACTGATTATCTAATAGTTACAGAGTATTGATGAGATTCGCTTAATGAAGAAGGCGCGTTTTGAGTGGGAAGCTTCCCACTCAAAAGCCGCCGCCCCAACCAATAGCACCTTGAGCATCGACTTTGAGTAATTTTCTGATTTTGGTCAAATCTGGTTGATAAGTTACCTTGACATACTCGGCGGGTAATTTTTCAGGCAACACTTCCTGCTGCTTTTTCCTCAGACCGATTTTAGTTGACACTCCATCAATGCGATCCACTCCAGTAATGGTCATTTGATTGGTTAAATACTGTCTCAATCGAGTTGCTTGATTCTCCGCCTGACTTGCTAAATCTCTAATTCGTCTAGCTTCTACTTTTCTCGCTTCGGCTAGGGCTTCTTGATGTCTAATGTATCTTGCCACCTGTTCAGCTTTGACCTTGAAAGATTCGCCTTTTGAGAGCCATTGATTAAAGGTTTCTTGGAGTTTGGTTTCTTTGTCTTCCTCGGTTAGAGTTTCATCATCTACCAGATTGGCGATCGCAT
>JBJOPG010000429.1:0-2694 GCA_046050865.1 Cyanobacteriota bacterium | reverse complement strand
AGCGATCAAGGATGATTATGATTACTATATCTGGCTCAATGATGACACTCTACTAGATCCTGGAGCTTTCAACGCTCTATTAAACATTCACCGCGAGCTAGTGCAACAGGGTAATGCCAAAGCGATCGTGGTCGGCTCAACCCAAGACCCCATTACTGGTAAACCTACCTACGGTGGAGCGGTTAAGTCAAAAAATTGGTATTCTAACAAGCTAGAATTTTTGGCACCGAGTGATGAGCTTCAGGAGTGTGACACGATGTATGGTAATTGTGTTTTAATTCCCCGTGCTGTGGTGCAAAAGGTGGGGAACATCGATGAGGCATTCGTCCATACTCTAGGAGACATCGATTATGGCTTGCGGGCACGTCAGTTAGGCTGTTCGGTTTGGGCAGCACCAGGATTCATTGGCACCTGTTCCCAAAATAGCGTGACAGGCAGTTGGGTTGATCCAAATCTTTCAATTCTTCAGCGACTGCAAAAAGTGGTGCAGGTGAAAAACTTTCCCATCGCCCCCTGGACAGCTTTTACTAAAAGGCATGCGGGCTTTTTCTGGTTCTTGTTTTGGTGTTTGCCCTACATTAGAGCAGTTATCGGCTATAAAGACCTGAGTGTTTCTCCTACTTTTGCCGCCGATGCCCCCACCGAGAACACTTCAGATGAGCAGAACCAATGAGTTGGAGCAGCATTAGGATTAAATTGCGATCGCTGATCGGGATTGCTCTACTGACCATGGCACTAGTGGTAGTGGCAATACCCACCTGGGGGGTAGATCAAAAAATGATTGTTGATACGGAGCAGATAGTTGCGGAAGTGGAGCATAATTTCGGGCTAGGGTTAAATTTTATCGCTGATCGCCCAGACATTAGCCCCCCGTTACAAGAGCTTCAGTTAGGAACTTTACGTTTTGCCACCAATGAATATTATCTTTTTGATCCTCAAGAGCCAGATAATCCTAAAGTAGCAATTCAAGACCCAAGCCTCTGGCAGGTGAGCAGCTTTGCTAAACCTGATGGCACTTGGTGGAATAAACTTAATTTCGACCAGTTTATGGAGATCTGCCAGGCAACTAAAACCGAACCCTTCATTGTGGTGGGGATAGACGCGATCGCCTATCGGGGAGAGGCTCCCCATGTTACCCCGGAAGAAGTGGTCGCCGCTGCTGCCGCTTGGGTTAAATATGCCAATCTCACCAAGGGATATCAGGTCAAGTATTGGGAAATTGGGAATGAAAGTAATGTCCCCCACCATGAGCTGGTTAACTGGACTCCTGAACAGTATGGTCAAACAGTGGTACGTATGGCTCAAGCCATGAAAGCAGTCGATCCCAGCATTAAGATCGGTGCCAACGGTATGAGGATTAAACCCAATGATGATTGGTGGAGTCGCGTGATGCCCATCGTCAAAAATGATGTGGACTTCCTCATCACTCATCAGTACTCTTGGCAAGAGAATTACGAGGCATGGCGAGATTCCCCTGATCGATATGACTACAACCTCCAGGATGCAGTGCAGGCGATCGCCACTTATCAACCAGGTTTAAAACTCAACGTTACGGACAACGTTACGGAGAATAGTTCATTTAATCCAGCGGCTCCCCACCCCAACAGTACTTGGAAAATGCTCCACAACTTTGAAATGTTGGGTCAAACTTTAAGTACTCAAGGGGTCGAATTTGCTCACTTTTGGACATCAAGATGGCTCGAAAAAGACTCTTTAGCGGAAGACAATAGTGCTTTTGATACCAATTATCAGCTCACTCCGATGGGTCATGCTCTTAAGGTTTGGAATCAGTTTCTCAAACCTCAAATGCTTGCCTCTTCCACAGCAGGAACTGTGACTACTTGGGCAAGCTATGACCAGAGCGATCGCTCTTTAAACATCTTGCTCCTGAACAAAGGTCAAGCTCAACAAAAGGTAAATATCGCCCTTCAGCACTACCCAACCAAGTTAAAATTCCTCAGACCTTGGGTACTGCGGGGAGAAACTCCCGAATCAACCACTGTTACTTGGAACAAATCAGGTTCAGCTTTCCTCATGGGCAACAACCTCCAGCTAAAATTAGAGCCATTATCGGTCACGGCGATCGCCCTGGATGATAGTAAAGTTGATTAAATTACTGATGTTACCCACTAATCCTAGGTAGTAGGTAGTAGGTAATCTTTTTCCTTAAATGTAGCTTAGGAGTATTTCAGTGAAAAAACTCGGTTTTATCGCCGCTGCCCCCAGAATATCTACCAATCCTAATGCCGAAATGTCAGGGCCCCGTTCCCGTGTTTTGGGTTTAATCCAAGGTTTTGAGTCCCAAGGTTGGTCGGTGGAAACTTTTATTGTTGGCGATCGCACTCCTCAATCCTGGTCAGCCAAAGGATCGGGGGTAGCAGTGAGCAAAGGATTTCTGCGTACTCTGGCGATCGATCTAGTTCGCCTGGGTTTGGGGGCTTACAATAGCTGGCGCAGTTGGCGGGAGATCGGTAGCAAAGTTGACTGGGTGTTTGAATATGCGGCGACCCTTCAATGTCTGGGGTGGATTTTTCAGCGTCAGGGTATACCCTGGATTCTCCAGGTGGAAGCCTTACTCTACTACGAAGCCAAAGCCGAACGGAAAGCCTTGGTATTGGACGGCATTGCCGAAAAATTAGAATTATGGTCTTATCGCCAATGTGATGTGATTGCCTGTGTTAGCGCCACCCTCAA
>JBJOPG010000428.1:0-2836 GCA_046050865.1 Cyanobacteriota bacterium | reverse complement strand
TAGATTTTACTTGAGGACTATCGTTCGGTACATAGAAAATATGGTCTGGAGTCAAACCATCGGGAAAACTATTCGTGTCGATTTCCTCTTTCTCCCACATTTCCTGCACAATATCTAAAGCTTTAGCTCGATTTTTCTGTGTATCTCCTGTACCAGATACTTCGATCAAAATGCCTTCTTGTTCCGTTGGGGGTTTAGAAAGATCACTAACCGCCACAAAATGAGAAACTACTGAGGTTTTTGCCATCTTAAGTAAAAATCCGAAAATTTCAAGATCAAAATTCAATATTATTGTACTACTTTTACTTCGATGAGTCGCCAAATTAAGTGGTTTAGCGGCGATATCTCCGCAAAATAAGCTGCTTAGACCAAAGACAGTTCAATCGTTTTTCCTGACTGAGGATCGATCGCTTTTGTAGCAAGATTATTTTGCTCTAACAAGCGATTGAAATCTTCCACCGTCCCTTCCGCCGAGAGGATTGAGATGATCAAACCTTTAAAAGTAAGATCTCCCCCCGCCGCAGTAGATAAAATCACTTGCGGATTTAACTGCTTACAAACTTTTAACGCTGTTTCCTGTCCTTTAATTACTGCCCCCAATAAAGGCAACTTAAGATTAATAATCGGGGTGATAATCACGTCGATAGGTGCTGATTCCTTTAAAGAGTCGGCATGATATCCGTGGGGTTCGTAGTAGATCTTTTTGCCTGACTCTAAACCTTGAATAAGGTAGCCATTTTCCACCAGAGTCGGCCCGACTGGAGAACCTGGAACAGCCTTAATTGATATCTGTCCTAATTGATAACTCTCTTGATGTTGTAGAGCTGTGATCTTGTTATAGCCTAATTCCCTGACTACCTTAGCTGCGTTAGGAGATGCCACGACGGGAATATTCTTATCCAACTCTCTTAAGGTGGGGGGATGAGCATGGTCTTCTAATCCTTGAGAAAGGAGAATCAGGTCAACATTTTCAGGAATTGGCTGGGGGTTATTTTTGCTCCCCTCAAATAGCCAAGCCTGGTTACCAAAGGTCAATTTCCCCACTAACCAAGGATCGACGAGAATTCTACTGCCATCTATTTCGATTAGCCAGGAATTACTGTCCAAATAAGTAAGATTCATAATCATCTGTTGCTATATGCTGCTCTCTAGATATCTTACCTATATTCTGATGTTAAGCAGTTGGGGGATTGGGGGATTGGGGAATTGGGGAATTGGGGAATTGGGGAGATTCAAGTTGATTTGTTCCCTTTGATTCTCCCATCTCCATCTATAGCGAGCAACTATAGCAAGTGGCAGTAGAGTGTCCCATCAGCGCTAACCGTTAATCAACCTTCGTCGTCACTAATAATTTTCGGTACACGGAAAAAATCCCCCTGTTGTTCAGGAGCAGCTTGCAACAACTCTTCCTTGTGGGGAAAAGGAATTACTTGATCTGCACGAGTAATATTGCTAGTTTCAATCGCTCTAGTAGTGGGAGGAACGTCTGTGGTATCCAACTCACTTAACTGATCAAAATACTCCAAAATACTATTGAGTTGGGTAGTAAATGCCACCTCTTCTGCCTCAGTAATATTCAACCGAGCTAAATTGGCGAAGCTTTTGTTAAAAGAATACATCCATTTCCGATCGCCCTGTAATCTTGAGCCAATTTTGAGCTTCCATGTAGTTATTGGGGGCAATGCGAATTGCCTGTTTCCAAAATTCCGCCGCCTTATCATAGTAAGATTCAGCCTTTTCTACGTCTCCAGCTTCTTTCGCTTTTTCCCCTTCATAGTGATAGATAACCGCAATGTTGTTTAAAGCTTGGGGCATTCTGGGATTAAGTTCGATCGCCTCGCCATACAATTCGATCGCCTTATCGACATCACCGTTACTGGCATAAATTAAGCCCATGTTATAGAGAATATAACTGCGATCGTTAGAATCTTCTTCTAAAGTCAGAGCTTCTTCATAATTTTCTAGGGCTTCGGCATACTCCCCATCTCCCTGGGCGGACATCCCGTCACGATAATAGGCAAAAGCTTCCTTGGCTTTCTTGTTGGTGGGCAGTGCCTTGAGAATAATGTCTGCCATGACAGTAAAAGTTTTATCTACGAAATTATCGTTTCTCTGAGTACGGGGCATACTTAGTTCTTAAAATCACTTGTAATTATAGATAAACAAATCCTAGCGTCAAACGTAAAGCAAAAACGATAAGTTAAGTTTCGTTTTACGGTTTTTACTATGATCGGCAATGCATTAAGCGCAACCCTGGCAACCCGATTACAAGACTTGAAAGTCTCGATTAAAACCCGATCTTACAGCTTAAATCCCCCGCTTTTTGGGAAAAACGCAGGTTCTCCTTATAGTCTACGGGACAGTCAATTACCGCAGGTACATCATCAGCTAACGCTTTTTTCAAGGTGGGAATTAAATCCGCTGCCGAGTTGACACGATAGCCTCTTAAACCCATGCTCTCGGCAAATTTAACAAAGTCAGGGTTACCAAAACTAATGGAAGTAGAATGACCAAATTGATTAAGCTGCTTCCATTCAATTAAGCCGTAACCATTATCGTTAAAAATCAAGGTGACAAAGGGAGTTTTGACTCGTAATGCTGTTTCTAATTCTTGACAGTTCATCATGAAACCGCCGTCTCCTGTGACTGCCACAACTTTGCGATCGGGATGAACTAGCTTCGCCGCCATCGCACCAGGGATAGCAATACCCATCGCCGCAAAGCCGTTAGAGATAATGCAGGTATTGGGACAATCAGAATGATAGTGACGAGCCATCCACATCTTATGGGCGCCGACATCACAAATCACCACATCTTCAGGAGCCATCACCTGACG
>JBJOPG010000427.1:0-2751 GCA_046050865.1 Cyanobacteriota bacterium | reverse complement strand
CAATAAAAGAGTCTAATTCCATCAACCCCAGAGACTCAAAAATGGCTTGAATAGACTCAATTTTTTCTGAGCCAATAACGTTATTGGCTGACCTTCCCCGCAACTGTTTTTGGATTTGATGGAGCAGGGGAGAGACTTCTGTGACTGGAGTTTTAAGCCGTTGGGCTAACAGATGAAGAATTCCTTCTGTTTCCTCAACAGGGTTTAAATCTTCCCGTTGCAAGTTTTCGATAATGGCGACTTCTAAAGCTTGCTCATCGCTCAGTTCTAAAACAATGACTGGTACTTCGGTGAGTCCTGCTAATGAAGCAGCGCGATAGCGTCTTCCTCCTGCCACCAATTCATACTGATTTTGCCGAGGCAATTGGCGCACAACCAGAGGTTCTAAAACCCCATGAGCTTTAATAGTTTGCGCTAACTCTTTTAATTTGGCTTCATCAAAATACTGTCGCGGTTGAAAGAGAGGAAGTTTAATGTCGGTCAAAAAGGCGACTTGTACCGTACCCGTTTTTTCACCTTTGAAAATAAAATCTTCTACTGATTTTCTAGTTTTTGCCATCTAGTATCTCCCAAACCTCTTGAAAAAGTAGATCGTATTCACTTGCTGCCAGTTTGGCTGAAGCTCCACTCATTTGCCAAACTACCTGACCTTGGCTTGGAGAGTCAGTGATAATGGAGCGATCATAAATAACTGTATCGAGTAAGTCCACTCCAGTCTTAGATAAAGCAATTTTAGATTCTCTGAGTAAAACAGTACCTTTTTTGGCTTGATTTAAAAGTTTAACTTTATCCTCAAGTAAAAATCTTCCTTCTTCACGAAAATTAGTATGTTTATTGTTATCATGTTCGCTTAGTTTTTTTTCCAATATGTCTGACATACTGTCTAGAAGCAGCTTGTTTTCTACATCTTTAATAAAGATACAGCGGTTTGCGTCTAAAGAGAAAATAGTTAGTGCGATCGAGAAAGGTGATAGCTCAGTGAGAAAAGTTGCGCTGCGCTTCGGTGTCGGCAAAAACTTTGTTCAAAAATTAGTTACTCAAAAGCGCACACAGGGACATCTCCACCCAGGCAAGCAGGGTGGCTCTATGGTAAGTCCAATTATGAAACATCAAGCCCAGTTAATGGCGATCTTTGAGAAACAGAATGATGCGACTTTAGCAGAATATTGTGAACTGCTCTTTGATGAAACAGAGCTATGGGTCAGTCAAAGTACTATGTGTCGGACATTTCAACGACTAGGGTTACCCCTCAAAAAAAAACGCTCCGCGCTAGCCAAGCCAAAAGTGAACGAGTTCAACTCTCAAGAAGAGAGTATTGGTCACAAGTGAAAGAGATAGACCTCAAGAACTTAGTGTTTTTAGATGAAATGGGTGTCCTACTCGGACTGAAGAGAACTCATGCCCGCGCTGCACCTGGAGAAAGAGCCTATGACTATAAACCCTTTTATCGAGGTAGCAAAGTAAGTGTAATTGGCGCGATCAGCGTGTCTAAAGTATTGGCTGTAATGACACTTAACGACTCGATGGACTCTGCTGCATTTCAAGTTTATGTCTCGAAGTGTCTAGTACCTCAGCTCTGGAAAGGCGCAGTGGTAGTTATGGATAATCTGCCTGCGCATAAAGTAAAAGCTATTGTACCTTTAATCGAAGCAGTGGGAGCGAAGGTTTTATATCTTTCCCCCTACTCTCCAGAGTTTAATCCAATTGAACATTGGTGGTCACAGCTCAAGGCTTTCCTGAAGCAGTTCTCTCCCAGAGCTTCCCAGAAAGTTGATACGCTTATTAAAATAGCAATAGATTTAATGAATCCAAAGCATCTGCGCAATTGGTTTGCTCACTGCTGCTATTGTCCCTCATAAACTTGCAAACCGCTGTAAATTTGATTTTAGGTCAGACTCATTTTATTAAAACTGTAGAAGATCTTTACGAGATGATGATTGGGATTTCTTCTCAGGTAAAGTTTGGGATTGCCTTTTGCGAAGCATCAGGGGAATGTCTGATTCGTCTAGCTGGAAACGATTCTAGTCTCAGACAATTAGCAGAAACAAGTGCGATCAAGTTGGGCGCAGGACATAGCTTTATTATCTTGCTCAAGGATGCCTATCCGATAAATTTTCTCAACGCCATTAAGCAGTGTCCAGAAGTCTGTAACATCTACTGTGCCACAGCTAATCCTATTGAAGTAATTATTGCCGAAACCAAACAGGGGCGAGGAATCAAGGGAGTTGTCGATGGTTCTTCTCCCAAGGGTATAGAAAGCAAAGCAGATGTTGAAGCTCGTCAAAATCTACTGCGTCAGATTGGCTATAAATTGTAGTTGAATTGTTGGCGTTGCTTAATTAAGGGATGAATTTGTGAGGAACTGGGGCATCCCAGAATTTAAGATAGTGAATTAGCAATCGGATCGGATGCTGAAGCATTTCTACTGATTTGGAATAACATAACGTCTTACGATGCAATCGAGCCAAATAATGTCTCAATCGAGTATTTTCTCCCTCTACCCGTGTCATGTAGGTCTTACTGATAATTTGGTCTTCTTCTGGAATGAACTGAGGATAAACACGATCGCCAGAGGTAACATAGAAATAGCATTGCCATAGACTCGCAATTGCCCATACCGTTGACTTACATTTTGAGACATTCTCTTTTCACGTCGTCGCTGTAGCCTTTGTTGGTCTCATAACCTTCAATAAATTGGCGATCGCAATCAACACAAATATGATTTTGCGAGACACTCCGTTGGGCGATTTC
>JBJOPG010000426.1:0-3059 GCA_046050865.1 Cyanobacteriota bacterium | reverse complement strand
ATCGTGGGAAATTAACAGCAAGCCCATGTCTCGCTCACTACACAGCCGAGTCAATTCAGTTAAAATCTCTGCTGAAACCGTAACGTCTAAACTGGTGGTGGGTTCATCTGCCACAATTACTTTTGGGTTGAGCAACAGCGCCAGGGCGATCGCTACCCGTTGACGCATACCGCCACTAAATTCATGGGGATACTGTCCCCAGCGATTTGCGGGGATTTTAACGGTTTCCAGAGTTTCCAGAGCCAGTTTCTTGGCGGCAGATTTATTTAATTCAGGCTGATGAGCTTTAATCGTCTCTAAACAGTGATCGCCAATGGTCATTAAGGGATCTAACCGGGTCATCGGGTCTTGAAAGATCAACGCCACCACTTCACCCCGAAATTGTCGCAACTCGGCTTTATTCAACTCAAAAACCGATTTATCTTGAAAAATAGCTTTTCCTGACACTTGACTACCCTCTGGTAACAGACGCATAATCGCCCGTCCCAAGGTAGATATCCCCTTGAGGTTGACGAGGATATGCCACTTTAAGCTGGTTGACTGACAATAGGGCTTGAGTCATAGTCTGAGTCATGATATTTGGCGCTAGTCGAATTAGTCTATCGCATTGTAATCAGCTATTTAGCAAAATGGCTATTATCTTGGCGATGATAATTTTGATTCATAATCGACAATTTGGTTCCAGTTAACAAAATGTCTACTCTATCTGTAACTTTAAAAATACTTGAGCTAAGATAACAAATCGAACATTGTCAAACTAGGTTTAATCGATCTCAAGCTTCTATAAGTGTTATTTTGATAGCGTTATTTTGATAGTAGTTGTACAAAAGTTATGCAAGAATCCCAGCCAATATTTGACCCAGGACAACAAAGCAAAATTCAACAGTTACAGTTAGAAGTCACCGCCTTAGAAGAACAGGTGGAAAATGTCCTCAAGGAGCAATTAAAGCTAACTAGTGAGTATGATCCTCATTTACCCATTCCTTTAATCTATGTTGATGATCGCTTTGCTAAATCTGGCATTAGATTAACCCATGAGACGGTTTATTAGGAGTTCGCCCTAAAGGATTAGCTCCGCTTCGCTCCGCGTCGAGTTCGGAGTTAATTGAGTTTTTCAATTCTCGCAGCACCATCAGCTTCAATCCAGATTAGTTGTTGAATACGACAGGTTTGAGCATATTGTCTAACTTCTGCCTCAGGGCGATCGCTTAACTCTACTTCTGCTTTCACTGATTGTTCTTGTCTCAGTTGGCGGGCATATTGTAATGCTGCCGAGGCTAAGGCGGGGGAAGTGGGGATCACTAAGCAATCGCTACTGGGAGCTTGTTGAGGTAATTTATCGGTAGCCAGCAAGCAAGAGTGCAGATCTTCGATGGAGAGGGAAAAGCCAATCCCTGGGGAAGTCTTTCCTTGAGGATCATATAGTCCCAGTAGTTGGTCATAGCGCCCACCTTCCGCCAGCACATAGGATTGGTGATCTTGGAAACTTACTGCCTTAAATACTATGCCCGTATAGTAGTCAAAAGTTTGGAGCAAGCTCAGGTCTAGAGTCAGAGGCAAGGGATGGACTGAACTACTGTTGAGCAATTCCATCAGGGACTTAAGATCATTGACGGTGGCTTGAGCGTCATTGTCTAAATCGAGAGTAGATACTTTACTCAAGACTTCTGTTGGGTTTCCTCTTAGGTCAAATAAGATTAAAGCTTGTTGCTTGAGATCGGCATCTAGTTCCAGACTTTCAAGGGTAATGCGGTCTAGATTAGCAATACAGGTGCGGACGGCAGTGCGAATAGCTGGAGGGAAAGCTGCCAAAAGCGATCGCGTCAGTCCCGCTTCTCCTAATAAAATTGACCAGTCAGGAATGCCCAAATCGTGCAAACAGTCTGCCAACAACAGAATTGTCTCGGCATCGGCTAAAACTCCCCCCGCAAAAAGCAATTCTACCCCCGCTTGATAAAATTCTAGCTGACGACCATGATGTCCCCCAGAAGCATTACGAAAAACATTGGCGCGATAGCATAAACGTTGAGGATCGCTATTTCCCGCCATTCTGGTCACTGCTGCCCGTGCAATGGATGCTGTAAGTTCAGGACGTAAGCCCAAAGAATGTTCCCCGTCGTTTCGTAGTTGAATTACCTTGTCTGGTCTAATTGCCCCCCCTGCGGTTAGGGTATCTAGCCATTCTAGAGTCGAGGTAACAATACGCTGATAGCCCCAAGTTTGAAACTGATATTGCAGGCGATCGTTAATCCAACGTTTTTGTTCTACCTCTAAAGGTAGTAAATCTCTTGCTCCCGCAGGTGGTGATATTGAATTTAATATCTATTGGTGTCATCTTACTTTTTTTTCGGGGCAAAAAATCCACTAAAGAAACCACTGTTGCCTGGTTTGTTATTTTTGTCAGTCGATTTACCATCACTCCCAGGATTGGATGCTCTTGATTGCTGGGAGATTTTGCTTAATCTTTCTAGAGCTTTTTTACTTTCGATCACAATTTCATTGTGGGGTTGAGCTTGAAAAGCCTTGTCGATGTGAACTTTCGCCATAGTCAACTGTTTTTTATGCAGATAGGCTCTACCAATGACGGCATGAGCAACACCATGATTTGGGTTAATTCTCAAAGCGTCTTTGATTTCTTGGATTGCCTGGTCAAACTCCCCCTTCACAATATATTGTTGAGCGCGGTTAACAAAAGCATTAACTCTGGAGTCACTACTAGGTTCTTCGACTGGGATAGTAGGAGCTGGGGAGGGTTCTTGGGCTAAAGTTGCTTTGCTAGGAGGGGGCGTTGCTGGTTTAGGTTTAACTGGGGGAGGAGGAGCCGTAACGTTGCTACGGTTAATGCGGTGATCGCTTTGCAACATGACATAAACTAAATTCAACTCACTAATAGCCTCAATGATCTCTCCTGACTGCGCTAATGATTGATATTGTTCGGCGTTTAGCTGTTTTAACAGTCTAGGATAGACTAATTCTGCCCCATCTCCCGCCTTTAATAATTCTTGAGCTAAGGGATTTTTGACAGTAATAGTATTTTTATTTTCAGCCAATCTTTTACC
>JBJOPG010000425.1:0-2829 GCA_046050865.1 Cyanobacteriota bacterium | reverse complement strand
AATCAAAATTTCCACACCCGTAGCCGCTTCAAATGCCTTGATATTTCTGCCCTCTCTACCAATAATTCTACCCTTCGCATCGTCGCTTTCCAAAGGAAAACTTGTAACCGTATTGTCGATCGCAGTTTCAGCAGCCGTCCTTTGAATGGTCTGCAAAACGATACGCTTTGCCTCACGAGTCGCACTCAATTTAGCCTCCTCAACGATGATCTTCGCCAAGGTCAAACCTTCTGTATGCGACTGCACCTTGATGTTCTCCAACATTTGGGTTTTGGCATCCGCAGCAGATAATCCAGCCACTTTTTCCAATTGCAACAATTCACCCTCGCTCATTTCACGAATGGTGTTCGAAAGAATATGCAGCAACTGAAACTGGTCGTTTTCTATAGAAAGCAACAAACCTTTCGACAACAGAAAATCGCCCACCAGTACAGCTATCTTGTTTTTCCAGAGCGCATTGATAGAAAAGAAACCACGGCGCTGGTAACTGTCATCTACTACATCATCGTGCACTAAAGTAGCGGTGTGTAGTATCTCTACCAACGATGCCGCAGTGTATGTAGCTTCGTTCAGTTCACCACAAAGTTTAGCAGATAGAAACACAAACATCGGGCGCATCTGCTTGCCCTTACGGGTTACTATGTAATGGGTAATGCGATCGAGCAGCGATTAGTAGAAGTCTGGCGCTCAGTTTTGCAGTTAGACAAGGTTGGAGTTAAAGATAATTTCTTTGAGTTGGGGGGCAATTCTTTATTACTGATGCAGGTATTGAGTCAGCTTACCCCTGAATATGATTTATCTGCGGTGTATTACTGCCTTGGCTGATTACTTACATAGCGATCGCGAATCTCTGGCGGTACAACAGGGCAAACGTCGGGGCGAGTTGCGCCGTCAGGCTACAGGTAACAAAGCGATCGCCATTATTGGGATGTCTTGTCGGTTTCCTGGAGCAAATAATCTGAATGAGTTTTGGTCTAATTTGTGTGATGGTGTGGAGTCCATTAGCTTTTTTAGCGATCAAGAGATCATTAATACTGGAGTTGATAAAGCATTAGTTAATCATCCTAACTACGTCAAAGCTAGCCCGATTTTAGAAGACATCGAAAACTTTGATGCGGATTTTTGGGGCTACAGTCCGAAGGAAGCTCAATTACTCGACCCTCAACAGCGGCTATTTATGGAATGCGCTTGGTCAAGTTTGGAAGATGCGGGGTACGATCCGCTGAATTACCAGGGAGATATTAGCCTTTATGGTGGCGCAGCAACCAACACCTACCTCTTAAATAATATTTATCCTCATCGGCATCAGATCGACCAGCAGGATGACTTGCAGGTCATGAATTTAAGCTCCATGGGGGGCTTCCAAGTCACTACAGCAAACGATAAAGACTATCTGACCACCAGGACATCCTACAAATTAAATCTGACAGGTTCTAGTGTAAATGTGCAAACAGCCTGTTCCACCTCCCTAGTCACGGTACATTTAGCCTGTCAGAGTCTAATCAATGGCGAATGTGACATGGCTTTAGCGGGTGGTGTTTCCGTCCATGCTCCCCAAAAAATGGGCTATCTCTACCAAGAAGGGATGATTTTATCCGCCGATGGTCACTGTCGGGCTTTTGATGCGGATGCATCAGGCACAATCTTTGGTAGTGGGGCGGGAATGGTAGTGTTAAAGCTCCTAGATCAGGCAGTAGAAGATGGCGATCGCATTTACGGAGTGATTAAAGGCTCGGCGGTGAATAATGATGGGGGTACTAAAGTAGGATACTTTGCGCCAAATGTAGACGGGCAAACCAGGGTTATTTCTGAGGCGATCGCCTACGCAGACATCCCACCCCAATCTGTTAGCTATATTGAAGCCCACGGGACAGGAACAAAATTAGGCGATCCGATTGAAATTACCGCATTATCCCAAGCTTATGCTGATACCAGAAAAAATGGTTGTGCGGTGGGTTCAGTCAAAACCAATGTCGGCCACCTGCAAATGGCATCGGGAATTGTGGGTTTAATAAAAGCTACCCTGAGTTTATATCATCAAAAGATCCCTGCCAGTTTGCACTTTAAGCAGCCGAATCCCCAGATTGATTTTGCCCGCAGCCCCTTCTATATCAATACTCAGTTACAAGACTGGAAAGCAGAAACTTCTCCCCGTCGGGCAGGAGTTAACTCTTTGGGGATTGGGGGAACTAATGCCCATGTAATCTTGGAAGAATTTATTGAGCACGGGCAAAAAGAGCCTGAAAACACTCCACTACCTGCTTATTTATTAACTTTATCGGCTAAAAATAAACCTGCTTTACAGGAGTTAATTGCTAGCTATCAAAATTTTATTAAAAGTAATGCTGAAATCTCTCTAGCAGATATTTGCTTCACCAGTAATATTGGCAGACATCATTTTGATTATCGTCAGGCTATTGTCGCTGCTAACATCCAAGAACTAAGCACAAAGTTATCTAAATTATCTTTTAAAGACGTTCAGCACCATAGTAAATTAAGCAAATTAGCCTTTCTATTTACAGGACAAGGTTCACAATATATCGGAATGGCACAATCGCTATATGATACCCAACCTGTATTTAAAGAAAATTGCGATCGCTGTTGGGAAATTTGCAACATCAACACGGTAGGGGCGCTTCGCGAAGCGCCCCTACAATGGAAAATGCCCCTACGGGATTTGGATATCAATCAAACCCAATATGTTCAACCGTTATTATTCATCATTGAATATTCCCTGGCGCAACTATGGTTAGCTTGGGGAATAAAACCAGATGTGATGCTGGGACACAGTATTGGGGAATATGTCGCGGCAACTATTGCCGAAGTTTT
>JBJOPG010000424.1:0-2627 GCA_046050865.1 Cyanobacteriota bacterium | reverse complement strand
TAACTATCGGCTTTACACTGTCTCAGACGTACAACGTCTCAAACAAATTGTTGCTCTCAAACAGCAAGGGTTTCAGCTCAAGCACATTCGTCAGCTTCTGTCAGCAGAAGCAGGCTCGATCGCTTCAGATAGCTTATTACTTCAGTTACAGCAGCAATATCAATTCATAATTCAACAACTCGCACAATTACGTCAAACTGCTTCAGCATTAGAAGGAATGTTGGGACAAGATTCAGAATGCCAAACCCAAAGAGCAGCGCAAAAAAATTTCAACATCGACGAACTAGAGCAGTTTTGGCAACAGCTGGATATAGCAACTCACGGACATCCAGAAGCTTTTGAAGAATCGCTACAGCGTCTTTTACCCGATCTTTCAGGACGCTCGGAAATTGAAGTAGATCTTCTCTCTAAACTCGTTCTAGCTTGTGGTGACGTTAGTTTGGTGCAGTTCGTGCAGAGGAGCAAAGGAGCGATCGCAGCAGCTCGTCATGCCTTACAAGCAGGCTCTGGGGTAGTTGGAGACGTACCAGCCGTAGTTAACTCCTTCGATCAAACTAGATTGGTGGGTTTGGGATGTTCTACAACAACTTTAATAGACGATCGGTTTTGCTCCCTCTGTTTTGATGTTTGCCTGCGAGTTAATCGAACGCGGTCAACTGCAACCCGCTCTAGTTATTGGGATGCCCGTTGGTTTCAGTCATGCTCCTGCTGCCAAACGTCGATTGATGCGATCGGGTGTTCCTTATCTGACTATACAAGGTTCCCTAGGAGGAGGATTGTTAGCAGCAGTGGCATTAAATGCTTTGGCAGATTCATTGATAGAAAAGCCAGATTGTCATTGTTATTTAAATGAGAGCTAGTAGCGGTTAGTGCGATCGCAACTGAAGTATCAATCATAGTTAAATTTCTATGCAATCTTCTTAAGACAAATCTAATCATATTAATAAAAATGGAAAAAAGGATGAAATTGGGATTAAAAATCGGGAAGTATTGATAAAGGAAGAAGACGGACAAAGGAAGATTGCTTGCCGATTCCCATATCCCCCCCAGGGGGATATACTGGATAAATAAATTATTAAACTAATCTGTTAATATCCCCTATAAAAATGACAATTAAACCTCGACTTTGCCAAAGTTTGAGCAATCGAGTATTTGCCAGACTCTATTGGGCGCAAACTATAAATTTAATTGGCGATTCTTTGACTTGGGTGGGACTGGCATTACTCGCCTTCGATTTAGCTGGTAAAAACTCTGGGGTAGTTTTGTCTGTAGCTTTAACCTTGCGAGTTTCAGCATTTGTCTTATTATCCCCACTAGCAGGCGCGATCGCCGATCGCTTCGATCGTAAGCGCATCATGGTAGTAACTCACCTAGGACGTATGTTACTCGTTAGTTGTCTGCCCTTTGTTACTCAAATTTGGCAAATTTACGCTCTCGTTTTGGCACTAAACGTATTTTCGGCTTTCTTTACGCCAACCTATAAGGCTACAATTCCGCTAGTAACAAGTAAAGATGTCTACCCCCAAGCGATCGCTCTCTCTAGTGCAACCTATCAGTTACTAGGTGTTTTAGGGCCTGGTTTAGCTGGTGCTGTGGCAGCTTTTATCGGTGCGAGACAAGTATTTTTCTTAGATGGAGTAACCTTTTTAGTTGCCGCGATTCTCATCTTGGCGTTGCCTGGAAAACTAATAGTAGAACAAAGCCAACAAGCGATTAGAACTGTAGGAAGAACTTGGCAGGATATTCGCATCGGCACTACTTCCCTATTTATCGATCCTGCCATTCGCTACGCCTTGTTCATGGAATTAGTAACCGCGATCGCTGGGGCGCAAATTCTGGTCAATACAGTCGGCTATGTCCAGGGAACCCTAAAGCTAGGTAATGTCGAATATGGATGGGTAATGGCAGCGTTTGGAATTGGGGCAACGATCGCTTCGGTACTGTTTGGCAATTTAAGTCAAAGGTTAAAATGGACGACTTTAGTTAGATTTGGGGCTATTGCGATCGCCGTTGCCCTCTTACCTGCCAACTTTGTTAATTTACCTTGGTTACTCCTGCTGTGGTCGATCGCTGGGGCGGGACAATCTTTAGTAGATTTGCCAACTCAGATGCTAATTGCCGATCGCATTCCCACACAAGCGCAGGGAAAAGTTTATGGCGCTCACTTTGCCTGGAGTCATCTATGGTGGGGTTTTTCTTATCCTCTTGCAGGTTGGCTGGGCAGTCATTTAACAGGATATAACTTTTTCTGGGGTGCTGCGATCGTAATAGTTTTGTTGGTAGTTTTAGAAATTGTATTCAAACCTAAAAATTTAACCACAGGATTCTGGCATGAACACGAACACACTCACGACGACTACCATCAGCACGGTCGAGCTTTGGAGAGATTAATGCAGCAACCTCACAGCCATTTGCACTTCCATTCTGTTCTTCATCCGTAAACCAATTCACCATGGAAACTCCCCGTTAGCAGCAGTATCAACTGCAACTGTTGTCTGATTGCACCCTGTTTCCAGCTTCGACCTTCAGAATTCCGAGTCTGGTCATCGTGGACAGATTGGGAATCACTCTTGAGTTTAGAGGGATGGACTCTCACCATCATCTGATTATTTTTTAGTTTAAACAAC
>JBJOPG010000423.1:0-2648 GCA_046050865.1 Cyanobacteriota bacterium | reverse complement strand
CTTCTCTCCCTGATTACAAGCTCCCATTGGGTGAGAATCCGTAAGAACCGAGCTATGCTCGCAGATTTCCTTAGCTGCCGTGCGATAGAACGAATGAACGAGGAGGGAGGAGGAGGGAACGACCGACCGACCCGACCGAGTGAATGAGTGATAGAGCAAGGCGGTATTAAAAATATGCAGTGACAAGGGTTCTTTTAAATGTTACTTTACTCTTAAATAGTTACTTGATTAAATTTTATGTCTAATCAAAAGAAACGTATTGCATTAACTGTTCCTGATGATGTTGATAATGTTTTAGAGAGATTGTCTGTTTTGACTAAAGCACCTAAAACAAAATTGATTATGGAAATGCTTCAAGAATATTTGCCTATTCTTGAACGTACGGCTGATGCCTTAGAGCAAATTATTGCTGATAAGGAAAATGGCAAAGATATTGCCAAGAAATTCGTTAGTGAAATGTTACTTGATGGGAATGAAAAATTAGGAGCTATGGCTACTGAAGTTAAGGCTTTTAATGCTTCTAAATAAGTAAAGCCCTAGTGATTGCACTCATTAGGGCTTTGAATCCAATTTGTACGACCAAGTACATAGGAGTAACTATTGTACGTCCTACGTGAAAATAAACCAAGAGAGGTTATTTGTACCCTCGTAACTGATGGAGAGGGTAATTTCCGTGCCGTTGATGAAAATGGGCGGGTTCTTGGTATATTTACTAAATCTCAGGTAATCCACGGGGCGCAAGGCTTTCAGCGTTCTAACGATTTTATACTTCAAGATCAATCTGCAAAATTATTACCTAAAGAACGTGTATGCAACTGCCTAAAAAAACGCATTGATAAAACTAAACCTCGTGAAGTTAAATATAACGAAAGCCGAAAAAAAGCACATTATGGGAATGTTCAACTCTGCGCTTCAATTTGGGCTTGTCCTGTATGCGCTAAAAGAATCACAGAAAACCGTAGAGAAGAGCTAAAAAAGGGCTTAGAAACGTGGAAAAACGTTCATAGAGGCTCAGTTATGCTACTGACCCTCACCTTTAGTCATTCTCAGTCAGAATCGCTTAAATCGCTCTTAGAACGCCAAAGAAAGGCATATAAAATTTTTCTTGAAACAACCAAGGTAAAAGAAATATTCAAACACTTTGGGGTTAAATACAAAATTCGTAGTTTGGAAGCTACCTACGGTCAAAATGGTTGGCATCCGCATTTTCATGTATTGCTCTTAGGCTATTTTTCTTTAGATGATTTGTCCTATCGAGATCTTCTTGCGGAATTATGGATTAAGTCTTGTGTTCGAGCTGGTCTTAATGCTCCTAGCATGACTCACGGATTAGATTTAAGAGATGGCACTTATGCCGATCAGTATGTTTCTAAATGGGGTATCGAATCTGAATTAACAAAAGGGCACGTAAAGAAAGGTCGTAACGGAGGGTTTACCCCGTTCGACCTGCTCCAGTTCTCTATGTATAACGAATCAGTTTTTGATAAAGATTGCGGAAAATTATTCCAAGAATTTGCAATTGCTATGAAAGGTTCACGTCAATTGGTGTGGTCTCGTGGTCTTAAAGATTTATTAGGAATTAAAGAAAAAACTGATCAAGAATTAGTTGATGAAACCGAAAAACAATCTATTAGTTTAAGAACTGTTGATGATTATATTTTTAGTTTGCTTTGCCATTATCAAAAGAGGTGGGATTTCCTTAGATGCCTAGAAAGGGACTATGAAAACGGCTGTTTTGGTACTGGAGAGACAGAGCAATTGCTTATAGATATTTTGGAAAAAGAACACATTAGATTAGGTATAGCGAGTTAATACAATGGAAAAATTTGATCAATACGCACATAAAGAACAGTACTCGTTACCACGTACCGCAAAGTTAGTTGGCTTTGTTGTGGTCAATGAAGAAAAAGAAGATATGTTGGCTTTTTTTGATGAAACTGACGGAATTCTTCGATCTGCTTATACAAAAGCTCTTTCCGCTGCTTTGCGTTTTAAAACAATTGAAAAGGCACAAGATGTTATTGAAACATTGGAAAAACCTTTACTCGTATCTGCTGTCTATGAAACTAAAGGTAAATATTTTGCTGCCTGCGTAATTTTTAAATCGCTGAATGATCGGATTGCCCTCCTTTCATTCAGCTAATCACAACGATCTGACAAGGAGATCATCATGACTGTTGCACATACTACTGTTTTAGAACTTTTAGGCAAGCATATTAAATATCAAGTGGCTGTTGATACATCATTTGATGAATCAGGATTTGTTGAAGAATCTGGACTAGTTACTGGAGTTCTCTTTGAGCTAAACGGTGACTTTCAACTTTATGTCAAAATTGATGGTTATGACTATGAGGAATTTATCAATTTTTCAAAAATGAAAATTTTTAATTAATTCTCCTGTGTGCCCTGGTTTCGACTGGGGTTTTTTTGTCATACAAAAACTACCATTTGTTATACGTCTGCCTATCCTGCCTTAGATAGTTTTTAGTCGTGACTAAATTTTTAGAGGGGGTGTCTACCCCCGAACTGACACAATCAAAATTCAAAACCTTCTCTCCCTGATTACAAGCTCCCATTGGGTGAGAATCCGTAAGAACCGAGCTATGCTCGCAGATTTCCTTAGCTGCCGTGCGATAGAACGAATGAAC
>JBJOPG010000422.1:0-3366 GCA_046050865.1 Cyanobacteriota bacterium | reverse complement strand
CTTATTTTGACTGAAAACATCATCTTGTTTGACATTTTTGATTTGACCTTTGCGGATCATATTCATAGATTCATAACCAGCAATGGTGCGTTTGGCACTTCAAAAGTTGCGAAAGTGTTGACTAGCAATAACTCTTCGCTTTGTGTAACGGTGATCTTGTTCAATGATGTTATTCAAGCTTTTTACGGTTCGATGTTCGACTGATTCAGACAATACAGCCGACTCTTTTAACTCTTTGATGGCTTTGGGATAAGCTTTTGCCTTGTCTGTATTAATTACCCTAACTACTTTTGAGGATATCTTCTTGAGAGCTTTAGTGAGAAATCTTTTCGCTGCCGAGGCATCCCTATTTACCGTCAGGAGAAAATCAATTGTCTGACCCTCACTGTCAATAGCGCGATACAAATATTTCCATTGCCCTTTGACCTTAACATAGGTTTCATCTACTCTCCAAGAGTCGTTGGTCGGACGTAAATGTTTTCGACAACGCTGATTTATTTCAGTTGAGTAAGCAATCACCCACCGGTATATAGTGCTGTGATCTATCGATAATTGTAACGGACTGAAATTATAATCACTCCGACCCGAAATCATCGGCGTTTTCAGACCACATTAAATGAAACTATAAAATCGCTTCGACCCACAATAACTGAAACTGAGACCAGATTATCTGAAACTAAACTGAAAATATATTTTTCGACCCACAATAACTGAAAATAAGCTGTAATGCTTTTCAGTTTTATCATCCAGCCTGTGTCAATAACGACGCTCGACAAATGTTTGAGTTATATGTTCTTTTTACTCCAACGTTTATGTCTCAAAATCATGGTTTAATTAAATCTATAATCGTTTGATTTAATTTAATTAGCTGTTTATCCAAACAGCAGTGCAAACAGTGATCATTTACGCTTATTTAAGAGTTTCCACCAACCAACAAGATGTTGATAATCAACGTCATGGAATTCTTGAATACGCCAATCAAAAAAGTTTTGGTCAACTAAAGTTTGTCTCTGATTCCGTGTCGGGTCAGAAAAGATGGCGCGAGCGCGAATTAGGAAAGCTACTGACAAAAACTGCTGGTTCAGCAGACACGATCGTCTTTGCAGAAATTAGTCGTATGGCTCGTTCTACTTTACGAGAGCGAAAAAAAGTGGGGGGTGCGATTCGTTGATACCCGAATCCTCTGGGGAACAGAGAGTATAAAGTATCCAAGGGATGACGGGGAGAAAACCGTAAGTACCTTGAACTGTCTCGTGGGATGTGGGTTCAACTCCCACCACTACGGAGATTAGTGACTCCTTATCTGCCCACAGTGACCCGACTCGGAATTTGGGAGGCTGAAGCTGGGAACAGGGCGGAATTAGAGCCAAATCAGATAGGCACACTACCGCTAATAGGGAAACATCATGGGTAAACAGGTTCTAGAAAAATGTCTTATTTTTAAGCCATAATCTGAACAAAACAATATGGACTTCACTACCGATTATTCTCGCAGTATTATCCCCCAGATAGCTGCTTCTCCGAGATGGTATGTAGGCAAATTGAACCGCCCTAAAATGTCAGTCAACACCGAGACCTGCGCTTGTCGAGGTTTCCTCGACGCGCTTCCTCGGTCAATCTCACAGACGGAACGAATAAAAACGTCGATATCTGGTTCTGGATATAGTCGAAAACCAGATAGGCTAGACGAGTAGCGGAAAACCAGACGACGGGTAGGATGAGGCGTAATTGCCAAAAGGAACTCAGAATACGTAAAACTGGAGCAAAACATGATTGGACACATCGAAAAACTCGATAGTGAATCTTGGGTAAATCTCCCCTGGAAGCAATTCCGCAGAGATTTATTCCGTTTGCAAAAGCGCACGTACAAAGCAGTTAGAGAAGGCGATACAGCTAAAGCTCGGTCATTACAGAAACTAATTATGCGTTCTGTCGCAGCTAGATTTCTGGCAATACGTCAAGTAACACAACTGAATAACGGCAAGAAAACGGCTGGTATCGATGGAAAGTTAGCTCTAGACTTCAAAGAAAGATTTGGATTGGAACAAAAGTTAAAAACCCAGGCTAACAATTGGAAGCATCAAGGGCTACGTTCTATTCCAATCCCCAAGAAGGACGGCTCAAAGCGGATACTAAAAGTACCCACCATCAGCGATAGAGCTTGGCAATGTCTTGCTAAGTTCGCGTTAGAACCAACCCACGAAGCAGGTTTTCATGAACGAAGTTATGGGTTTAGACCAGGAAGAAGCGCGAATGACGCACAAAAAATCCTATTTTCAAACCTAAGCTCCAACTCCAAAGGATATAAAAAACGAGTAATTGAACTCGACATATCCAAATGCTTCGATAGAATTAGCCACTCATCCATCCTGAAACGGCTCATTGCCCCTAAAGCTATAAAACATCGCTACTGCAAAATGGATGGCTCTAGAAATAGCCTCTCTTTCATACGGCAAAGAGCGTTTAAGGTATTTAACAAGGAACAAAAACAGAATCGCTACAGTAGTAAAAAGTTACTAAAACAAGCGTTTCCACCTGTTCCCTACTCCGAACACAAATTTGTCAACGTCAAAGGAGACAAATCACCATACGACGGAGATTTAGTCTACTGGAGTAAGCGTAATAGCAAATTCTACGACAATGACACCTCTAAAGCCTTAAAACGGCAAAACCATTCATGTGCTGCTTGTAGACTCAAATTTACAAGCGAAGAAAGAGTGCATCTACACCATGTAGACGGAAATCACGGCAATTGGAAATACGACAACCTCGTAGCAATCCATGAATCGTGTCATGATTACATTCACATGAGCAAAAGCGACAGCTAAGAGCTTCGGAAGCCGAGTGCTGGGAAACCCGCACGCTCGGATTTCAAAGAGAGGGGCGAGGCATGATAGCCTCCCTCGACTCTAACAGATAACTTAAAATGAGCTTATGTCAGAGTCAAACCCACCCGTCACATATCAGCTAAAAATAGTATTAGTCGGCATTAGTCCGATGATTTGGCGACGGATCAAAGTGAGTAGCAATAGCACCATAGCCGATCTGCACTATATGCGAAGCGGTATGCTAAAGCACTAACTTCGTGTCGTCTTTTAGGACATCATCCAGATTGTTATGGGCTGGAAAGAGGAACATCTACATCAATTCCTTATTCATGGTGTACGTTATGGCATCAGTTACCCTGGGACTGGCGGATTTATGGGTAATGTTCATGAAATCAAACTATCCAAATTTGGCTTGAGAGAAAGAGAAAAATTTAGCTATGAATACGACTTTTTTAGCAATTGGAAACACCAGATTAGACTAGAAGCTATTTTGCCTGATGAAAGCGATCAAATATTGCCAGTATGTATTGCAGGCAAA
>JBJOPG010000421.1:0-4274 GCA_046050865.1 Cyanobacteriota bacterium | reverse complement strand
AGGGAATGTTCTATTTGTTCCAGGTTTGATTTTGGGCATTAGTGGCATGGCTGGTTCCCAGATGGGCACCAGATTATTACCAAATATGTCCAATTCTCTCATCAGCAAAACTTTTAGTTTGTTTTTGGGAGCAATGGCTATCTTTAACTTTTGGAAAGCCTGGCAAAGCTATCAGGGTATCACTTAGGGGCATCACTTGAAAAAGGAAGTACTAGGTCACCATACCTCTGAAAGCGAAGAAATTAAAGAAATTATGGCGCAAAACCCAGATTTAGATTTTATTTAACTAAATGACGTTGCTGACTTGAAGTATAAAACCTACAAAGAGCCATGCCCGCATGTAGTAATCTGTACGTCCTAAAGGACGACGCGCAGCTAGTCCTAAAGGATAAGCTTCGCAAATGCTTTAGCATACCGCTTCGCATATAGCTATTAGCTCTAAGCTATTAGCTTTAAGCTTTTTACTTGATTTGCTTGTATGGCAATCGAATGATAGATTGGAACACCTTTTAACCTCTCTGCGTCTTTGCGCCTTTGCGCGAGATAAAATCATTTAACTTGCCGATAAAGTTTAGCAATTTTATCGATCACTTCATCAATGCTGAGATTGTCAGTAATTACCTCGATCGCATCATCAGCTTTTTTCAAGGGTGCGATCGCTCGATTACTATCTTGTTCATCTCTGCGTTGAATATCTTGTTCTAGCTGTTGGAGATCAAGATCATTAATCCCTTGAGCCTGCAAATCTTGTAAGCGTCTTCTGGCTCTTTCGGCGGGTGTTGCTGTCAAAAATATTTTTAATTCGGCATCAGGAAAGACATTGGTGCCAATATCTCGTCCTTCAGCGATTAACCCTCCTTGTTTTCCCCATTGCTGCTGCATTTGAACTAACTTAGCTCTCACCGCAGCTTGAGCGGCGATCGCCGATACATTTGCCGTAACTTCTGGGGTACGAATGTCAGTAGTTACTTCTTGACCATTGATCTGGACGATGGTGGGTAGATTGCTGCGGCTGGGAGAAGTTAATTTTAAGTCTAAATCTCGGAGTAAATCAGCGATCGCCTGATGATCATCGATGGCAATGCCCGACTTCATGACTAACCAGGTAACAGCTCGATACATTGCTCCTGTATCCAGATAGAGCAAACCTAACTGATGAGCTAGGGAACGAGTTACGGTAGATTTTCCCGCCCCGGCGGGGCCATCGATGGCGATGATCGGCTGACGTTTTTCCAACAAGATATTATCAATTAAACGAGTAGAACCAAGATAAGCGGCGATCGCCAGTAATGCAGCCTGGTTAATTTGATTAATTGATTCCAGACTAAGAGGATCGACTAGCTCAACATATTGAATTTTAACTGCTTCTGTGGCGGCTAATTCCTGTTTGACTAAATCAATTAAAACTGTAGCGTTGATTTCTCCTTGAGCAAAAGCTAGCTTTGCCTGCTGTAAACTACGGTAGATCTCAGCCGCCAGTGGTTTTTCTGCCTCGGCTAAATATTGGTTACGGGAGCTTAACGCCAATCCCGATGGTTCTCGAATAATGGGACAAGCAACAATCTCCACAGGAATGTTTAGGTCTGAGGCTAGACGACGGATAATTGCTAGTTGCTGGGCATCTTTTTGTCCAAAATAAGCCTTGTCTGGCTGAATTAGATTAAATAACTTAGTGACAATGGTCGCCACCCCCGTAAAGTGATCGGGACGATATTTGCCACACAATACCTCCGTCATCTGTGGGGGAGGTATTACTCTAGTTGTATTACTTAAAGTACTTGTATTCCCCTGACCATTCATTTCTTCAGGTGTAGGAACAAAAACCAGATCGACTCCCATGGACTCACAAAGCAACAAGTCTTGCTCCAACTGACGGGGGTAGTTGCTCAAATCCTCTGTGGGAGAGAATTGTAGAGGGTTAACATAAATAGTTACTACTACTAAAGCATTTTCAGCGATCGCCCTGGCGATCAAACTTTTATGCCCCTGGTGTAATGCCCCCATCGTCGGCACTAAACCAACTGTACCGTGACTTAGCCGACGATGCGCCTTTAGATAATAAAGTAGATCAGAAATTGTCCTTAACATAAGCACAATGAATATTCAGATGAATGTTCAGAAAGCAGTCAGAAGTTACCAGTTTACTGTGATTTGATGAATTTCTCTGAGTTTTCAGTCATATTTTCTGAGTTTTCAGTCATATTTCAGTCAAATTAGGAGGAAGAGACTACTTAAAGAGTAGCGATTGCTTCCCTCCTACTACCTACTACCCACTACCCACTACCCACTACCCACTACCCACTACCCACTACCCACTACCCACTACCCACTACCCACTACCCACTACCCACTACCTACTAATTAACGCCCTAAGATAGTTAATCTTACTGGAGCAACGCCCGAACTCATCATGTTTAAAGCACGAGCCGCCGCCGCCGAAAGGTCAATTATACGATCTCTGATAAAAGGACCGCGATCGTTGATTCTCACCACTACTGAGCGACCATTTTGTAGATTCGTCACCTTAACCTTGGTGCCAAATTCCAGATGAGGATGAGCAGCAGTCATTTCTTGCTGATCGAAGGTTTCGCCATTAGCCGTCAAACGACCATCAAAACCAGGTCCATACCAGGAGGCATTCCCATTAACCGTATTGGCAATTAAAACTTGCTCTGGCAAAGCAATTGTTTGATTAATTTCAGATAGTTTAAAGGGATCTTGTTGCGAATATTTTTTCGAGATTTGATTACTAGATTTTTTATTGAAAAATAAATTTGAATTGTTTTGCTGTTTTTTGGCAACACTCAAAGCAGATGTTTTTGCAGAAAATTTCTCTTTTCTAATATTTGTTTGTGCTGTGGCAATTGAACTATTTAACAATATAGTAATAGTAGGTAAAAAAGCTGTAATTGCCATTACTTTGCTGTATTTTGATTTATTAATCATTATTGTGAAAATTTCAAAATTGTATATAAAAATGTCTTTAAGAGCAAAATTAAAGAATTTTTTTGGTTTTTACTGGATTTTCAAGATAGATAAATCTAAGATAAAAGTTTGCAGTCACTCAAAATGGTTGCAAGTTTTTAGCTGATTTGAAATATAAATTATGGTTATTCTAAAGACAGAAAAGGTAAAAATCGGAAAACGAACTAGAAAAATATTCGATTATTTATTAATTTATTTAGGCTTAATCTACTGGTGATTTACTGTCAGTATTAATTAATCAAAGCGATCCGTAGGGTATACGGAGTTGTACAATGCTTTTGTAGACAACATCTATAACTTAGATGGTTAGGCAATTTACTTATGGACTATAAAGACGCTGGTGTTGATGTTGAAGCAGGACGCTCTTTTGTCAGTCAAATTCGTCAAGATGTGGAAAGCACCAATCGACCAGAAGTTTTAGGTGGATTAGGCGGTTTTGGCGGTTATTTTCAGATGCCCTCAGGCTACCAACAACCTGTCTTGGTTTCAGGCACAGATGGTGTGGGTACTAAGCTCAAAATTGCCCAAGAAATTAATCGTCACGATACTGTCGGGATTGACCTGGTAGCAATGTGCGTCAATGATATTTTGACTTCTGGGGCAGAACCACTATTTTTTCTAGATTATTTAGCCACAGGAAAACTTGATTCTCAACAACTAGCGGCAGTAGTCAAAGGTATTGCCCAAGGTTGTCGTCTCAGTGGTTGCTCTCTGTTGGGAGGGGAAACAGCAGAAATGCCAGGTTTTTATCAGTTAGGGGAATATGACCTAGCAGGGTTTTGTGTCGGCGTAGTGGAAAAAAGTAAACTTCTTGATGGCTCGCGGGTGCAGATTGGCGATGTAGCCATTGGACTAGCTAGTGCAGGGGTTCATAGTAATGGTTTTAGCCTGGTACGCAAGATCATCGAAACCGGAGGCTATGATTGGTCAGATACTCCTGAAATGTTTAACGGAAATAGTCTAGGGGCAGAAATGATTACCCCCACGCAAATCTACGTCAAGCCAATCTTAGAATTGCTCAAGACAGATATTAAAGTCCACAGCATGGCGCATATTACGGGGGGCGGCTTGCCAGAAAATTTACCTCGATGTCTAAATCAAGGACAGTCCATTGAGATTAACCAGGGTAGCTGGACAATCCCGCCTGTGTTTAATTGGTTGGCAGAAGCTGGTCAGATTCAACCAGAAGCCATGTTTAATACTTTTAATATGGGTATTGGTTTTGTGGTGATAGTTCCACCAGATCAAGTTAACTCCACTCTCGACTGGTTTAGAACGCAAAACATAAC
>JBJOPG010000420.1:0-2892 GCA_046050865.1 Cyanobacteriota bacterium | reverse complement strand
GCTCTGGCTTCAATCACTACAGCTTCAACCTTACCCTGCTTGAGCATCTCGATTGGTGTCTTTTGATCGAATGCTAAATGTGGCTTATTGAACCAGTTTAATTTAGTAAAATCAGAAACATCCAAAGCAGCCAGTACCTTTGGAAAACCGTCTAGGACTCCATCATCTCCTTCAGGGTCAAACTGCCACAGAGGATATTTGTAAACCCCTCCATCCTTTACACCTAGCAAGGTGTTAGCCAAACGGCGATCGCGTACTGTAGCTCTATTTTGGCATCCTAAAAGTTCGGCTACTTTACTTGAGGTAATACTTCCTTCAAGCAATTCCCGACGACGCTGATAGTAACGTTCTAGATTAGCCAGCTCTAATTCCCAAGACTGCCCCTCAACGTAATCCTTCCCCGCAATCTTTTTAGCCAACTCTTTCTCAGCAGAAGAAACTACCTTTGGCTCTAACGAGCGTTGCAGCATTTCCAAATGTTCTGGTTCGGCGATCAGTTTTTGTTGGTATTTCTAATCTCAATTATAACTTATGTATGAGATGTAAACTCAAATACCATCTAAATCATGAAATGTTGTTTTACTTCTGATTATTACCCTAATAAGAAGTAAAACTGGATAAATAATTTAGCTAAACACATATACAACAATTATTTGAGCATGTATTTATTGTCGCAATTATTAATTGATATGCAATTGATACGTTATTATTAAATTGACTTTTGACAGTGATTTATTTATAGTTACATTATGCAACCGTAATAGAACTAAAATGCCTAGTATAACGATTAAAAATATACCCGATCCTCTTTACCAAAAAATTAGAGAGAGTTCTCAACAGAATCGACGCAGTATCAATGCTGAGATAATTTATTGTCTAGAAGAAAAACTGTTATCGACTACCTCTAACAATATTAGTTTGGAGCAGATCAGAAGTACTAGATCTCTAAGCAAAAGACACCTGCTAACTCAAGAAGATATTGAAAATGCCAAAAACGAAGGTCGCACATGATTGTTGCTGACACTAATTTGATTGCCTACTTGATGATTGAGGGAGATTTCACGCCACAAGCCGAACTAGTTTACCAATTAGATTCCAATTGGATTGCGCCTTATCTATGGCGTTCGGAGTTTCGGAATATTTTGGCTCTATATCTAAGAAAAAACTATTTATCCATGGCTGAAGCGAAAACAATTATGGCTCAAGCGGAAGCTTTAATGAAAAATAAAGAGTTTGAACTAGATTCAGCTTCTATTCTCGAAATGATTGAAAACTCGACTCTTTCTGCCTACGATTGTGAATATGTCGTTTTAGCAAAGAAACTAGGAATTAATCTCATTACAAACGATCAGAAGATCCTAAAATCATTTCCAGATTTAGCCGTTTCTTTAGAAAGTTATGGGCAGAAAAGCTAATCCAACCTGTCTTTATTGTGCCAAGAATTACCCCACAGAAGATGAGGCATCCTTAAAGCATCCTGAGTGCTATGTCGGGCATAACTGTCGGATCAAACGAGGTCGGCTAAGAAATTCTGGCAAGGTCAATGCTAAACGTCGCCAAAACAATGCTCGAAAAAAAGGGATCACAACCATCGAGCCAATCTTACCTGAGGCCTATCGAGCCGAACTTGAAATTTATGGTAAGCAGAATCAGTTTGTTCATGCGATCGCTCTCAAAATATACCAAGGAAACAAGCTATCCCATCAGATGTTACCGCAGCACACTCAAGGATTGAGGCAGACAGAGTTAGAGGCTTATATTCAAAAGCTTCTAGATTATTTAGAGAAGGAGTATGGAATTGACTGTTATGGATTAATTTATTGGATTAACCCTGTTGATTGTCCAGAATGCAAAACTAAGGTACCTAGCAACAAGATTCTGAACTAACTTAATGGATTATTGTTTTATTGACATAATTAGGCAAGTTAACTTAATTGACTCATCTGAGTTGAGAGATGAGATAAAGCTGCGGCGATCTGGAGAACTTTTCTATCAAGGCAGTATTAATCTTTTAGAGCAAGCGAAGATAGCTTTAGCAGTAGCACAACAGCAGGAGATTAATCTTGCTGATACTTCTATTGATGATAGTTTTAGTCAATTTTTATTTTCTCTAACTCAACAAAGTGTCAGTACTTCATTTTTAGCCAAGTACCTCATTCCCCAGCCAAAAACAGCATACCAAAGAGAATCATCAATTAAAACTCAGGTATTAAGTTCAACTGAGGCAATAAGTTTATTGGAAGCAGACCTAATTGAATCAGAGGTCATTTCCCTTGCCCACGATGAGGATATTAATGCCTGGATAGATCAAGTAAGAAGGTGTCTTGAAACTAATCCCCAAATCGATACCATGTTCCAGATTGTAGAAGCCACTGATCTATCTATAGCTCAAGTGTTCATCTCTTTATTGTTTAGTGATTATGAGCTTATTCAGCGAAATAATTTCTATGGAGAAATTAAGATCAAAAACTAGCGCATTTTTCTTTGATCGGTGAAAAGAGGATCGTTACTAGAGTTATAAATCAAGCGTCTTAAGTATACTCAAAAGACAACTTTTCAATATCTTCATTCACTAATAATGAAGTTTTCAGCTCTATTTCTTGAGCGCCATAAACAAAAGTTCCTTCTCTTAATTGGAATATTTTTTTTAGTTGTAGAACATCATCTGTATCTCCAAAATATATCAGTCCTGAAATTCCTGAAGAATCAAATATATAATTAATAGCCATTTTATAGCTTTCTTGAGTTATTTCTTGTCTACCCCGATCTAACTGAGATATGATGTTGGCTTTAAAACCCACATTCCGCTGGTTGGAGAGGTCGCCAGAGAATTAAAATATAGTCAAACCGAGGCTAGATCGCAAAGAGGTCGTTATCACTTCAGAAATAAGC
>JBJOPG010000419.1:0-3777 GCA_046050865.1 Cyanobacteriota bacterium | reverse complement strand
TGTTTTGCTCCTAAATTTGAAAGATCGTTTAATCTTCTTCAATAAGTAGTCGTTCGGCAAGACTCTAAATCGACAGCTCTTCAAAAATTTCTTTTAGCCTAGCTCACGCAAGCGTTTATGAGTTGGATTGCCACGATAAAAACGCTCAAAAAGGTGATCGCGATCGCCAAGGAGAATATCTTGAGATGAATTTGTTATTGTCACTTGAACTTTCGATCTAGTTTGCTGGGCACTAACTTCAATCCAACCATCGGCAATGTTATATTTAATCGCGTTACTGAATAAATTTTGCAAAACTTGGATTAGTAAATCGCGATCGCCCCGCTCCACCTCCAAATGGAGAAAATTGTATTGATGAGATTGATTTATTGCTCAAAAATCGGGCAATCAATCTAAGGAATCTGCCAAAATCTATCGATTAATATCTAGAAACACTTTTGAAACAAGGACTTCCTGTTACAAAATCTCTATTGAAACAGTATTGTTATGAAAATTGATATGAAGTACGTAGATAAAAAGCAATGACAAATTTAGGTGCAACATAGTACATTTTTGCTAATTTTTCAGTAAAATACATAAATCTAACTAATAGACAGGGAGTACGAAAATATTTCGTAGACCCACAACTTATTTAAGAAATTAAAAATCGAATCATCACATGAAACTTGAGCGTCAAACAGATAGAGATGGAAATCTTTATCCTGAAGTATTTAATTATTTGGAATCTTTACCAGACAATGTGATTTTTCATTCTAGTTATTCAGAACGTCATCCATTGTCAATTTATAGTCTTTCCATACAGCGCATAATCGAGGCTTTTAAAGAAGTTTTGGATGAAATTAATTTGATATATGCTGCTTTATTCGACGCGAAAGGAAATTTGAATCATAGATTAGATAAATTACCTAAATTACATAAAGAGTTACTGTCTTCTTTACAATCTCATATTGATGATTGCTTTCGTATTCTAAAAACAATACATCCGCCAATTAGTAAAAATGAAATGTTTGTCGAACGTTGGTTGGAAAAAGCCAAACATCCTACATACAAAGATTTTGAAAATGCAATTAAAGATTACAGAAATTCTTTTTTCCCTATTGTAAATAAAATCAAACATAGTGGTGGACAATTACGTTCACTATTAATGTATTCAGGAAATAAAGGGTGGATCGAATACCATTCAAAAACGAGGATAAAACTTTTCCCACATAATACCCGTATTGTTGGTTACTATATTGAGGGCGTGCAATCAGATGATTGTATTGGTGCCGATCCTGAAATTCATCCTGGTGGTAATACAGCCATTTCATTTAATCGCGATCTTCGTTTCCATTTTGCAAACCTTTATCGTATCAGCCATCATTTAAAACGTGCGGTGGTGAAAGCTGTTCAAAAGCTTCATGGGGCTGCTTGACTGACAAAACTAAAAAGCTGGAATGTAGCTGAGAACAACGAATTCACGCTGAAACGCCATTTCTTGCTGCCGCTTAGAGGCAAAGGCAGGTTGCGGATCAGGCAAGCTGGAGAGAAAACGATAATTCTCAATTTCCCACTGCCGAGTCAGTGCCAGACGCACCCAATTCCATCCCAGCTTGAGATAACTCATACCCCGATTCCAGTGAGCATCGACCAAACGACGCTTCTCTTTGGCTACCACCTGAGTCCCTTGCAAGACCAAAAAGAGCGTCGTCAACGCGATCACCCCACACAATTGCGACAGGGCAAACTTATCCCGTAAGCGTGAGGCTTCTAAATTGAAGCCGTTGGATTTGAGATCTAAAAAAGATTCCTCTACCTGAAAGCGTAGCCGATATTGGGCAAACGTCTGAAGTGTGGTAGGTTCATCGCTGACAATCACCCAATCTTCTCGACGGCGGCTTTTGTGTGGGAAGCTACATGCGGACAAGTCCTTTGTCACACAAAACGCGCCTTACTTTGGCGGTCATGGGCAAAGGCTAAATACACCCGATCATAGGGGCGAGTTTTGCCGATGGCGATCGCTGGGGTGAAATAGGCTTGTCCCAGTTGCAGTTTGACCGACGACACCTTGCGCCATTGTTCATCGAGTTGGAATTGGAACGATCGTTTGATGCGAATGCGGAAATGCCAGTGCAACGTTTCCCGCAAGTACTTCATTAACTTGCCATCGGCAAAGCCTCGGTCTGCTAAAAGGACGACTTCCACCCCGGCAGGTAGCACCCGCGAAGCCTGTCGCAACACCCGTTGAATTGTCCACAGCCTAACGGTGCTGCTGGCTTGTGGCACAATGCGCCATGCCACGACCACCGTGCGCCCTCGATAGACCACCCCGACCCAGACAATGCAGAAACAATGCCAGACCAGCGTGGTATCTAAACTGAGATACAGTCGTTTTTTGCCCCATTGGGACAATGCTTGAGTGATCAAAATCTCATGGACAGTCGCCAGCTCAATGCGGCGATTAGCCAAAAAGCGTCGAAATCGGCGTTGATGTGATTGAGCGAGTTGGCCACGGCTATGAATGTAGACCCCGAAGCCGTTCAGGTGGATATTTTGGCTCTCAATCATGCCAACCATCATCCAGCAGAGGGTTTTGAGATGGCGGATATCACGCCATGAGATCTCACATTGACTCAGGTTTTGCCGATTGGTGTGGTAACTTATCAGCTTAAACTAGCTTCTTCTTCCCGCCTAATCTTTGTTTCAGTCCCTTAGAGTTTTGTCAGTCAAGCAGGGTACTTCCGATAGGAAAGGCATAGAAATGAGATATTCAAGCGATTTGACAGACAAAGAGTGGGAAATCATCGAGCCATTGCTATTATCCCAGAAGAAAAAAACTAGACCTCCAGTGTGGACAAAACGACAACTCCTCAATGGCATATTCTATCAGCTTAAAAACGGTTGCCCTAAAGGATACCGCTTCGCATACAATTGGGGAGACTTACCGCGAGATCTACCACCATATTCAACAGTTTTTTGGCATTACCAAAACTGGTGTGAGGATGGCTTACTCGAACGGATTGAGACGCAATTACATGGTAAAGTACGCCAACAAGTCAAAAAAAACCGCAATGGACTACCTTAATCATGATTGATTCCCAAGCGGTGAAAAATACTTGTAATGCTAGTATTGAGTCGAAAGGGTTTTGTTTTTATAAATGTACGAATGGCATCAAAAGACATTTAGCAGTAGACATATTGGGTTTCCCCTTCTTTACTCACTGTAATAAAGCTAGTGTATCTGACGATCGAGGGTTAATTGAAATGCTCACCAATAATATCGATTACTTCAAATCTAAACCCGACGAGCTGCCCAAAAGCACTATTCTGCTTGATAATGGCTATCATCCTGAGCAACTAACTCAAGCTTTAGAGGCAATTTATCCCGAGATTATGACGAAGATTCAGTTTGAGCTGTCAGCCAAACCATCTAAAGCCGAGAAAGCGGCTAAAGGGCAATCAGGGTTTGTACCTGTTGCTGCGATCGGGGGTGATTGAACGGTCAAATGCTTGGGTGGAGAGATGCAAAAGCGCGGAATGCGCCGTACAGCAGACATTTTGAGGTGACCTCAAAATTCTGCACGGTTTAGTCAAAAATTTTGACCGCACACTTAAACGTTCTAATGCCAAGCTCAAGCTATGTTTTATTCGACTGATGCTCAAACGACTAGCCACCAACTAAAAAGATCTCAAATGGGTTCTATACTTTATTCAAAATTCAAAACTCGGATTGGGATTTGACAGAGAGGAATGGGGAGTTGTTAATCCTGATGGAATTTACTGAGCTATCGGTTAAAA
>JBJOPG010000418.1:0-4671 GCA_046050865.1 Cyanobacteriota bacterium | reverse complement strand
GAAATTAATTTTATCCCTAGAGGCGAATATCCATTCACCCTTACAACAATATCTTGTAGTTTTTATTTTAGAATGACTATAGTTTTTCTTGAGCCACAAATTTAATCAATCAGTTCCAGCGTAATGACATCCAACTCCAAAACCACACCTCAGCAGTCTCAAGTAACTACAAAACCATTAAGCTCCGCCGAAGCAAGCGCATCGCCAAAAGTAGCAGAAGAAACCGAAAAAGTTCTGAAGTTCTGTGTCCTCATTGTCTGCGGACAGCTAGCAACGGTATTAAATGCAAAGGCATCTGCGTTGCCGACAGCGATTATTAATGTTGAAGATTAACGACTACTACAGTTATTCTAGCCAACTTGAGAATTCCAAACTCCGAACTCGACGCGGAGCTAATCCTTTAGGGCGAATTCCAAACTCCGAACTCCGAATTCCGAACTCCGAATTCCTACAATTAACCACAATTAGCCTTTCCTTGAAAAACACGGTGATTATTTTCCGTAGGATAGGGAGTTAGAACAATTTTGCCTGATGGGGTTCTGATGACTCCTCTGGCGGGCATAATCTCTCCCGATGCGGTTTGGAGGGGTTGAATTAATGCTTGGTTTTGAACTTGACCAGCCGCCAAGAGATTTTCTGAACTTAGAGGTGAACTAGCTTCAGGGGCAACACCACCTTTACCATTAACCACTAAACTACCGCTCACTGCACTCGAATCATCATTACGACAAACCTGAGCCACAGTCCTTTCCACTTCCACAACATTTTCGGGAGTTTCAATAATTCCTTGGGTGGTATCAGTATCAGGAGTATCGATAATCACCTGCCCATCTACGCCACCAGTGGCATCGAGATCATTCGTCTGAGCATTCTGTGGACGAACCTCTATCCCAAAAATGCTTTCCGCATCAATGCGAATATTGCCCCCTGTGCCCTCTTTTCCCGCACTAGCCAGAATATCGTTATTACCATTCGGGCTAGCAACAATAAAGTCAGTATCAAGATTGATATTGCCCCCACTAGCTTTTCCGGTAGCAGCAGCAGAAATAAGGCTATCGTCCTGGAGTCGAATACTGTCATCAACTCGCAGATCAATATTGCCTCCCGAACCTGCAACGGTGGCGGCGGAAATCGAACCTCCATTACTGACGGTTAGACTACCGCTATTGAGGTTGATATTTCCCGCGCTACCATTACTTTCTGCCTTAACCAAGAGACCACTGTTAACTTTTTCACCATTGATGTTGCCTGTCCCCGTAACTTCCACCGAGTCCTTGGCGTTAATATTTAATGTTCCTCCTGCACCCCGCTCAGTATCCAGGGGATCTTCCCCAATAATTGAAGCTGCTCGAATTTCACCACCATTCCGCACCACTAACCGATTGACATCCAGATTAGCGTTACCACCATCCCCCAGACCAAAAGTACCAGCAGAGATAGCGGCACCTTCCTCAATAGTCAAATTTTCAGTAGTTAGATTTAGTGTTCCCCCATTGCCAGTAGAGGAAATAATGGTTCCTGATTCATCCTCAAAAGATGGTTGTACTGAGACAGAGATACCGCTACGCTCCGAATTTGTAAATTCAGCCTGGGTCGCAAATCCTTTCAAGAGGACGGATTTATCAGCATTAATAGTTAACACTCCACCATTACCGATATTTCGAGCCAAAGCAGAAATTTGCGCTCCGTCAGTGATTTTCAGAGTTGAAGTATTAATAGTAAGGTCGCCAGCATTTCCTGTTGCGGTAGATTCTTGCCCCACCCCACTTGCTAATGAGCTAGGCGTAGGCTGGACGGCGGTTGCATCTTTGGGCACAGTTCCACTTAATTCAACAGATTCAACTGCGTTAACTTGCAAGTTTCCGCCATTGCCAGAACCTAAAGTTTCAGTAGTTATAAATCCACCATCTTCAATTTTTAAGCGAGTAGTTTCAAGATCGATATCCCCCCCGTCACCAGTAGATATTGAATCAGTTTGAGTATATATTGATGAAAGAATGAAATCGTCGACAGCAAAGATAAGAGGCTCACCGATCAATATCTCCGTCGCCTTTAGATCAATATTTCCACCCTGACTACTACCCGAAGTTGTAGCCGCTATTTGTCCACCGTTATTTACAGTTAATTGTTTTGTAGCTACAGTCAAAGTACTGCTAGTTCCCGATGCACTATCTTCAACACTATTAAAAATAATAGATCCAAGTTGATCTATCTTCAACACTATTAAAAATAATAGATCCAAGTTGATCTGAATCTGCACTATTACCTGATACTTCTACAGACTCAGTAGCAAAAACTCTTAGATTACCTGCCTTGCCTTGAGAAGTAAGGATGTTAATTGCACTCCCCTCAAGCACATTAATATTCTGTGCCTGGACTTCGATATCCCCTGTATCTGCTCCTCTGCTCTCAACAGACGCTTGTCTAGTCAGGCTGAGATCCTGAAAGTTCTCTACTCCTTTGTAACCAACATCCCAACCTTGGGCGATTTCTGTCAGACTAACGGTACTGTTTTCTCCCACACTGCCCAACTCAATCCTGCCTCCTTCACTAGAAATAATTCCTCCTGACAAGGAAATATCACCACCAATCAAAGCGAGAGTTTTATCTTTAGGTACGCTCAAGCCAACTGAATTATCGATATCAAACAAGGAAGAATTGGTAATCGGTTGGGGGTTATCCCGAAAACCTAGACCAATGGGGGCATTAATCGTCAAAGTTGGTTGAGTATTGGTATCTGTAGCACTATATTCAACCCCATCAGGAAATAGTAAATTATCCGCCGTCGAACCAATAAAAGAACCACCGACATTAAGGGAAGCATTTTCCCCAAAGATAATTCCTGCGGGGTTGATCAAAAATAAATTCGCTGAACCGTTGGCACTAATTCCACCATTAATTACTGACTCATTACCTCCCGTTACGCGAGAGAGAATATTCTCAATGGAGTCAGCATTATTAAACGCCGCTTCTTTGCCGTTAGGCACTGAAAATTCTTGGAAACTATGGAACAGATTATTGCCCCTCGTTGTTCCTCCTTCAATCTGAATCTTTTCTCCCTGGGGAGTCACCACCGAATCATCTGGAAGGGTATCGTCTGGTGTGACTTGAGCTTTAACAGAAAGAGGAATCAAGCAGCTAAATAGTACTGCAATTATCTGGAGCGATCGCCATAGTTGCTGGTTCATGTTAAGTCTTGCTTGAGATTTATGAAGTGTAAATGAGAGTGTTTTGAATAAAATTTTACTTGCATGCTATAAAATACACAAAACTACTAAAGTACTGCTAATTTGCAATTATCATAATTTAATCCCTATCTCACTACCGTGCAAAATCTAATAGTTAGGACGCTTCTGCAAAAGAACTGGAGTATGAACCGCTGAATTGTCCTTGAACTGCTAAAGTATCTGTCGTAGTGGAGGTTATAGTGCTGCTTCCAAAAGCTTGAGATGCTGCTTCTGCTCCTGCCGCGTTGTAGGTACTTGGGTAGTAATAACCCCCTGGTGCTACTCGATAAGCCCATTGTGGTGGTTTGGGCTTTGGTCTCGGTCTATGACAGCCTCCGCCGCCTTGAACTTCAGTTTCAGTCGCAGATTCGATGTATTGTAAATCTGAAATAATCATGTTGTCCTACCTCTTATACTGTTTTAAGGCTGACTCGACTGTGGTGAGCCTCCTGAATTAACATACAGTATGTAGTGAATTAGATTAATATGCAGCTTCCAACTCACTACCGTGCAAAATTTAATATTTAGGAGGCTTCTGCAAAAGAACTGGAGTATGAACCGCTAAATTGTCCCTGAATTGCTAAAGTATCTGTCGTAGTGGAGGTTATAGTGCTGCTTCCAAAAGCTTGAGATGCTGCTTCTGCTCCTGCCGCGTTGTAGGTACTTGGGTCAAAACCAAATGTTGGGTCGAAATAAGCCGGTTTTGGTGCTTGTGGCTTTGGTGGTCTCGGACTCCATCTACCTCCTTGAACCCCAGTTTCAGTCACAGACTCGATGTATTGTAAATTTGAAATAATCACGGTACTCTACCTCTCGTATTGTTTTTTGTATGAAAGACTCTAATCCGCTTCGCTGAGATTGGAGTTTTTAAAATCAACTTGATTAACTTAACTAGTTAATTATGTTTACATAATACAAGATATGCACAACTACAAGGAGATGATAACATAACTTTAATATTTTGCAATACACGATCACAAAGGTTATTTATCGACGATTACAAACCAAGAGCGATCGCTTTCACTATTAGCTGCCTTTTTATTACTATTAAGCGATCACTTAAATCTATTGATTACGGGCTTAGAGCCAAAAATTCCAGAAGCGATCGCCATCAAACCAATAGAGATTCCGAAACATTGAACAGACTATTTACGAAGTAAAAGATTGAAACTGCAATTTACCCGACTCGTTAATCAAACTTTGCTCCATAAATTCTAAGCAGCGATTTCGTTCATCGGCAACGATCACTTTTGCTTGATGTCCGTGGCGCAAAAGCTCAGAGCGATAGCAATATTCGTAGGCCATGATAATCAAAATATCTCCAGGCTGACAAAGTAGGGCAGCTCCGCCGTTGGGACAGATGGCTCCTGAACCTGATGCTGCGGCGATCGCATAGGTAGACCAACGTTTCCCATTTGCCAAATTAATTACATCGACTTCTTCT
>JBJOPG010000417.1:0-4744 GCA_046050865.1 Cyanobacteriota bacterium | reverse complement strand
ACAGAATTAGCATTTTGTTGTGTTGAAAATGAGTTGATGAACGTTTGTAAGCTCACGCACCAAACTTTAACACGATCGCATGGAGTTAAAACAACTCTTATGGTACGATTCATGTTTTACCTATTGAAGAAGACCGTTATGGACGTACTGTAGCTGAGTTATGGATACCCATTAAACCCGACTATGAAGGGGAGATTCACCTTAATACCGCAATGGTAGAAGCTGGTATGGCTTATCACTATAAACAGTATTCAGGTAGTTGTGAAAGTGCAGAGAATTTGGGCTGGGCTGAAAAGATTGCTCGTGATGATAAGTTAGGGGTTTGGAATGGGAGTCATCAACTCCCCTGGGATTGGAGAAAATCTAATAAGTAGAGCGATCGCCAATTCGTCTAAATCTGCTTAAACTCTCGACATCTAATGAGTTTACGGTTACAAGAAGTGTGAACTTGATCAAATTAAACTGTGAATGAAACTACTAAGCTTCAGATTAAAAATTTAATAGCCAGTAAGATTAATGAGAAGATAAACAAATATACTTCTGAATCAGAATATAAACCTTTTTTCGAGGCAATTTTCACCAAAGAAACAGTAGTTATTGCATCTATAATGCAGTCTCTATATACTTCTTTTGGAATGTCGTTGTATGAGCAAATTGCTAAAATATTAGCTGAAGGGGCTGGCTATCAGGTAAATACGCAATATGATTTATTTGGTCAGATAAATGACAATACCGAAGTTTTAATAAATCAGATTTGTTCAGAGATAGAAACAAAAAGAAGAAAACCTAATAAACAAAATGAAATAACTTTGATTAGGAATAGTATTCAGTCAGGAGCAACAAACATAGATCAAGATAAGCGTGTCGATGTTTTTGTTGTTAAGCCAAATGGTGAAGAACTATATGTAGATATAACTACTGTTAAGCCTAATCTTAAAGAATTTAAATCTCTCAGAAGAAAAATGCTTCGTTGGTGTGCATTACGTTTTAGTCAAAACCCTAATGCTCATGTAAAAACCTGTATTGGTATACCTTACAACCCATATCATCCCAATGAATATTCTCGCTGGACTGCTGGAGTTTGTGACGTTAAAGAAGAACTATTAGTACAAGAAAAACTATGGGAAGAATTTGCTGGTGAGGATGTTTTCTCAGAGCTATTAGAAATTTTTCAAGAAGTTGGAGATGAACTTAAAGATAAAATTTCAGAGTTTATGAAAAGCCAATCTCCAGAAGAAGTACAATTATCATTACCTTTAGATGAAAAAGAAAATTAAATTAAGTTATTTTGAGTAATTTTAATCCTCATAGTAGTAAAGATAATTGCTCTATTTCTACCTTCTCAATTTCTTCAATCATCATATTTTCTAAGTCTATTTTTCTTTCCAGCATAGCTATTAAAGATTTACCGATGTGGTAAGCCAAATTAACAGGGACAGCATTACCTATTTGTCTATACTGTGATGCTAGAGAACCTGTAAATTGCCAATCATCGGGAAAACTTTGAATCCTTGCATATTCTCTTATTGTTAGTGGTCTTGTTTCTTTAGGGTGACACCTTTCGGTCTGCTTTTGAGCAGGACTACAGGTAAGAGTTAACGAAGGTTCATCCCATGATAATCTCCTAGCCATACCTGTTTTACCTCCACCCAGGTAAAAGCTTTTTTTCATGTATTCTTTTTGAATATCTGTAGGCAGATCTCGCCAATAGCCTCCAGGTGGAACTAACTTAAGAATTTCTCCTTTGCGTTTAGGATAAGTAGCTCCATTACTCTCAGGACAATCTTTCAATGCCTCTCTAATAGAGACAGTGTAATCTTTCTCTTTGGGAAACAACGCAGGTATATCTAAATCTTTTCTGACCGCTATAATAACTACCCTTTCGCGTTTTTGTGGTACATCTAAGAATTGCGCTCTAAGTAATCTATAAACAGGTCTATATCCCAAATCTTCTAAGGTTCGCAGCATAGTAGATAAAGTTCTTCCCTCATCGTGCCGAATCAGACCCCGAACATTTTCAACAAGTGCTACCTTTGGCTGTACTTCTTTTACGCATCGAGCTAATTCAAAAAATAGAGTTCCTCTAATATCTTCAAAACCTCTGCTATGACCTGCATAGCTAAAAGCTTGGCATGGAGGTCCACCCGCAACGATATCTATTTTGCCGTTATAAAGCGTGAAATCAACTTGAGCTATGTCTTGATGTTCAACTTTCCAATGGGGTCGGTTTTCTTTGAGTGTATCTACACTGTTTTTGTCGATTTCAACTAGCAGTTTAGTTTGTAAGCCAGCATTCTCAAAGCCTAGTGCCATCCCACCACAGCCAGAGAATAATTCGATGACATTGAATTTAGTTTTGTTGCTTTCCCTAAATACTTGTTCTGAATGCGCCATAGTTCCTCAAGGTCGAATAATCTATAGTTGTTTTCAGAACGTTTGGCTCGAATCAGTTTTTTCTTTTCCCATCTGCGTATAGTGTCAGGAGAAATATCTAGAATTTGAGCAGCTTCTTGAACTGTAACTTTTTCTTCAACGGCTAATTTAGTCTGAACCATGCACAACATTACAAAAGAATAACCATAACATTATGCAATGGTTACTAAGAAAAAGCTATCGATCGCTCTATCTCCTCAATCAAACTAAAATTAAAGATAAACTGGCGATATCGCACTCACCACAACGACTATCGCACTCACCACAACGACAATTGACCCTCACTAACGCTGCTATACCGCCCCCGATGTAAATTCAGATGGCAAGCAGCACAGACAGACAGCAGATTAGATAAGCGATTATCCCTCGTATCATGATTACGGTGATGCACCTGAAGAATGTCAGCCGTCCACTCAGAACGGGTTAAGTCATCTGGTCTTTCTCCTGGCTCGTAACATTTCTTCAGGCATTTTGGTTCATGGCGATCGCTATTGAGTTTATTTTATAGTAGAGTAGTGATCGCCTTATTCAACTCAAGACAAGAATAAGTGAGACAACACCAAAAAATATCATCGGCACTGCGGGTATTAACTTTTGGGTTTTAAACCATCTAACAACAAACACGATAATCAAAAGAAAAATAATGATAGCGGAAACGGTTACAGCCCATTGATTACCTGCATTCATGATGCCAGCCAAAATTAACAGCAGTAAACCACTAACTCCGCCAGAAATTAAAGATACCTTACTCTGACTCTTGATGTAGCCAATGACTCCCCCGACTATACTAAGAAGTCCATAAAATACTGTAGCGATTAATTCAGGTGTAAACATTGCTTTAATCTTAACAAACGGCTGTTTTCACTTCATCACTTACGAGCTTTCCATGTACCACCATAGCGGTAAAAAAGATTGTCTTGGCTGATTTTTTGCCAACAGGTCAAACAGACTAATTTCCACTCACCATTTTTTTGATATTGGATACGATAGCGAATATCAACTTCAGTAGAACATAAATCGCAGGGTTTAGACTTTCCTTTTGACTTAACTTTCGACATTATGTTTTAGTTCAAATTAATCTAGTTTATAGCGATCGCCTTCCCTCCCAAGTCAAACTAAAATAGAAGATGATTCACTTACTGAACCCATGAGGATCATCAAAATCGTGACTCATCAATCAATACACCCTAGCTGTTTATTACACTTCTTACGACTGCTACAAATACTCCATCATCGATGACTACGGCACAGTCTATGAGCCTGATGATATCTTTTACACTCCAGACGCAGCAGAACGGGAAGGTAGAGAAGCAATTAATACTGTTTCTAATTAGAAAGAGCGATCGCATTTATACAGTAGTCAGTAATTCGCAAACATTCCAACACAAAAAAAAGTTGTCTCGCTAATCGCTCGATTTATTTCGTTCGCTCCGCCCCTTCAGGCATTATACCTCCGCTCCGCTACGGTTTATGCCTTATCAGGGGGCTACGCTCACTAGAATTGGGTTGATCTGCTCATCCGACAAGCAATCTGCTAAGAGGAGAGAGAAGAGAGAGAGAAAAGAGGAGAGGAGAGAGAGGGTGTCCGCTTGTTTTCGGCGGTTTATTTTTCGCTGTGTTCCTTTTCCTGTCTCGCTTTGGGCTTGTTTTTGCCTCCTTTTTCGTGCTATAATTGTAGTTGTGTCTCGTTGGTTGTGCCGTGTCTGTTCTCGCTTCGTCTTCCGTGTTTGCTGGTGTTGTCTCCGTTGGTTTTTCGGGTTCTCGTTCCCCGTCTGTTGCTGCGTCGGCTGCTCTCTCTGCGTTGTTGCCTTCCGTTCCTGCTGGGGTTCGGGTTTCGGTTGGTTGGCGTGGCGTTGACTCGCTTTGTCGGTCTTTCTTCGGGGCTTCTCCTTCGGTGCTGGTGTTTTCCGTCGCTGGGGGGCGGTTTGGTTCTGGGCGTTCTGCCTTTGCCCGTCGGTCTTCTCGCTGTGTGTTGTCTGTGGCTGCTGGTTCTCGTGGTTTGCTGGTGGCTCTGCCCTCTGCCCCTGTTTGTCCTGCTGGGGTTCGTCCTTCTCGTTCGTTTTTTGGTGGTGGTTCTGGTTCTTGGGGTTCGGTGGCGTTTGCTCTCGGTCGCGGTCGGCGCGTGCTGCTGTGGTTGCCCTCTGGCTGTTTGCCTCCCTCCTCGTCTGGTGTGTCCTGGTCGTCCGCTGGTGCGTTTGGTTCTGCTGGCTGTTGGTGGCTCGGTGTTGCTGTTCCTGCTCCCGCGCAGTTGTCGCTTTTTTAATTGGTTTGTCGGCTTCGTTGTCTCTCCCTGGTTTAGTCGCTCTCTGTC
>JBJOPG010000416.1:0-2543 GCA_046050865.1 Cyanobacteriota bacterium | reverse complement strand
CTTTGAATTAATCCTCAGTGATGCTACAGGCAGATTAAAGCTGAATCGCTTCTTAACGGGGGCAAGATTTAGTAATCGGGGTTCCCAGGAAAGATATAAGAATCAGTATCCTGTCGGTTCGATTGTGGCAGCATCAGGACTGGTTAAACAAAACAAATATGGTATTACCTTAGATAAGCCCGAAATCGAAGTTTTAGACGGCGCAGGGGCGAGTATTGAATCAATTAAAATTGGTCGGCTGTTACCTGTCTATCCCTTAACAGAGGGAGTCCCCGCTGATACCGTCAGAAATTCAGTGATTGCTGCTTTACCTGCTGCTACACAGTTGCCCGATCCTTTGCCGAGTGAACTACGCAATCTCTATGGCTTAGTTAAATTAAAAAATGCGATCGCCTGCATCCATTATCCCGAAAATAGCGAAGAACTCGCCCATGCGCGACGAAGATTAGTATTTGATGAATTCTTCTATCTGCAACTGGGCTTTCTCCAGCGTCGTCAACAACTAAAGCAAAATCAGTCCAGCGCCAGTTTTACACCCCAAGGAAAACTAATTGAACAGTTTGAGCAAATACTACCTTTTGTCCTGACTAATGCCCAACAACGAGTTATCCAAGAAATTTTTGAGGATTTAGATAAATCTGACACGCCGATGAATCGCCTCGTGCAGGGAGATGTCGGTTCAGGAAAAACCATTGTGGCAGTATATGCAATCTTGGCGGCAATTCAATCAGGTTATCAAGCGGCATTAATGGCTCCCACTGAAGTACTTGCAGAACAACACTATCGTAAACTAGTCACCTGGTTTAATCTGTTGCATCTTCCTGTCGAATTACTCACGGGTTCGACGAAAACCGCTAAACGGCGAGAAATTCATTCCCAATTGGAAAATGGCGAATTACCCTTGTTAGTCGGGACTCATGCCCTAATTCAAGATCCTGTTAAATTCAATAAGCTGGGTTTGGCGGTAATTGATGAACAACATCGCTTTGGTGTTCAACAGCGGGCGCGTTTACTAGATAAGGGGAAGTCTCCCCATGTCTTGACCATGACGGCGACACCAATTCCCCGCACCTTGGCTTTAACTCTCCACGGAGATCTCGATGTGAGTCAGATCGATGAATTACCTCCTGGGAGACAGAAAATTGACACCATGATGAAACAGAGTAAGGATCGGAAAAAAATTTACGATCTCATCCGTCGAGAAATTGCTCAGGGCAGACAAGCTTATATTATTTTTCCGTTAGTTGAGGAATCCGAAAAGTTAGACCTCAAGGCAGCCACGGAAGAACACCAACGTTTATCAGAAGTTATTTTCCCTGAGTTTAGTATTGCTTTGTTACATGGTCGCATGAGTTCCGCTGATAAAGACAAAGCCTTAACTTCTTTTCGCGATAATCAATGTCAGATTATTGTTTCCACCACTGTCATTGAGGTGGGAGTAGATGTTCCCAACGCCACTGTTATGGTCATTGAACACGCCGAACGTTTTGGTCTATCACAACTACACCAGTTAAGGGGGCGCGTAGGTCGGGGAGAAAGCAAATCCTATTGTTTCTTGATGAGCAGTACCAAAAATATCGAAGCCAGACAGCGTTTGGCGGTACTAGAAGAGTCCCAAGACGGTTTCTTTATTTCTGAGGCAGATATGCGTTTTCGTGGCCCTGGCGCAGTGCTTGGTACTCGCCAGTCGGGACTACCTGATTTTGCCCTGGCAAGTCTGGTAGAAGATCAGGAGGTGCTTAATTTAGCCAGAGAAGCAGCGGAGAAAATTATTGCTGCGGATAAGCTTTTAGAGAATTCTCCGTCTTTGAAACAGGAATTAGAAATTCGTTATCGTCGACTGATGGGAGGCGATATTTTAAATTAATCTAGAAATTAGTCTAAATAAATAAATTGGGAGAAATATTAAAATGTGCCCCTAATTTTTTCGCTTGTTCTTTACTAATCGCCCTTTTTCCATTGACAATCGATGAAATTAAACCCCTAGAAGGACTAATGATGCCAACTAAGTCTGCTTGTTTAGTACCACTTGCATCTAAGAGATGTTGAAGTATTTCATGGGGTAAAAGGTTACTCCAGTCATCTAAAGCAAAAATATTTTCTTCATAATCTGCAATTAGTTTAACTAGTAAGCGAAATAAAGCAGTTTCTTCAGTAGTACGATTATCCTTTTTAGCGATGAGGCTTTCGGCTACTACCAAATAACTTTCATATTCGGTTTCAGTTTCAATGATCTTAGGAATAAGCTGAAGTTTATCTAATAATTTAAAGTACTCTTTCTTGTCAATAGTAAGGGTCATTTTTCCACTTCTCCTGGTCATATTGAGCGTGAGTCAAAAAATACTTGAAATAAGCAACTTGTTCAGAGTAGTCAACATCAATGATTAAACGATATTTATTACCTTTGAGGTTAAAAACAGTGAAATTTCCCACCGCTTCGGCATCTCGGTAAACTCGTTGAACATCTAATAAATTTTGCCATTGGGCTTGTTGAATAATTTTACAGAAGGCTTGAATAGGTTTGGAAGCATCAGGATATTTTG
>JBJOPG010000415.1:0-2565 GCA_046050865.1 Cyanobacteriota bacterium | reverse complement strand
CCCTCGTCATCTCCTCGATCTAAATCGAGAACTGAAGCTATCTTCTAATCAGATTCTCCAAATAGAGACTGTGTTTAAGCAAATGCAAACGGATGCTAAAGGAGTTGGACAACAAATTGTTAATCGCGAAAAACAACTTAGTGCTGCTTTTGCCAGTGATAAGATTAATGAAACCGAGATGCAAACAAATATAGAAGAGTTAGGTAAGCTATATAGTCAGTTTCGTGCCATTCATTTGATGGCTCATCTTCAAATCAAGCCTCTACTGAAGCCAGAACAAATTGGTAATTATAATAAGCTCAGAGGATATAGTAGTACTTCAGAACAGTCAAAACCAATTCATCAGCAACGTCATCACTAATTTTAGTTATAGAACAATTTTCTAAAAACTGGTTTGATTACTATTAAAAATTTCTCGATTGCTTCCTTTACTAATTTTCGAGGCAGTAATTTTGATTGCTTATTTACTAGCTTATCAATATTAATAAAAATTGCCTAACATGCTTAAATGAAATTGAGATGAAATGATGGTATGGCAAAGGAATGAAATATAGATTAAGCCAAAAGTGAGAGGAATCGATACTGTTATTTAATTAATGTAAACACAGACAACATGAAAACTGCATCATGTGAGTTTATTACTTTAATTAAATAGGAGTTAAATTATGACAGCAACTCATCAATCACAACTTGAGACTTGTATACAGGCTTGTCTAGATTGTCTACGCGATTGTGAAAATTGTGCCACTGCCTGTTTAGACAGCGATATGGTACAAATGATGGCTGAATGTATCAAACTATGTCGCGATTGCGCCGATACTTGCGCTCTGTGCGCTCGTTTTATGTCTCGTAATTCAGACCTTCACGCTCAAATGTGCGGTGTTTGTGCTGAAGCTTGCACGCGCTGCGCGAATGAATGTGAAAAGCACGACCACGAACACTGTAAACGTTGTGCTGCATCCTGTCGTCGCTGTGCTGAGTCTTGCCAACAAATGGCAACGGCAATGGCATAATCCTCGTTTTTATGTCTTTGAGCGAGTAAAAATAATTGAGTCGGAGCGTCATGCTAATTACTTTGATATTGGCTTTATTCATTCTGGCGTTCCGACTTTATCCTTTTCAATTAACAAACTACTCATAAATAGGAGAAAAAATGGCTAAAGTTGGTTTATTTTTCGGTACTCAAACTAGTAACACTCAAACCGAAGCTGAGACAATCCAAAAAGAATTTGGTGGCGATAGTGTTGTAGATTTAATCGATATTTCTAGAGCAGAAGCAAGTGATTTTAACACATACGACTACATAATTATTGGTTGTCCTACCTGGAATGTTGGCGAACTGCAAGATGACTGGGATAACTATTACGAGGAGTTGGATAATATTGATTTCACTGGTAAAAAAGTGGCTTATTTTGGTGCAGGAGACCAGGTAGGCTATCCCGATACTTTTCAGGATGCAATAGGGATTTTAGAAGAGAAAATTTCAGAACTCGGTGGCGAAACTGTTGGTTATTGGTCTACGGAGGGTTATGAGTTTAGTGATTCTAAAGCCCTCCACGATGGCAAATTTATCGGTCTGGCGTTGGATGAAGACAATCAATCTGATTTAACCGAAAAACGAATCAAAACCTGGGTAGCTCAATTAAAGCAGGAATTTAGTGGCTAGAAAATCGAGGTTTTTTTATTTTGGCAATGCCGTCTATATACAAACATTAAACGAATCCGCTTTGTGTGGCGATCAATTTTAATTAATAACTGTAGTTTAGACTAAAAAAATCATTAAAAAACAATTCAGCAAATTAAAAATAGCTGAAATCAAAAACTTTTTCCCTCATCTAAAATTTAATTCAATAACTTTGGCAGTTCTAGTAAAAATTGCTTCTGAGCATCTCTTAGTTCGGCTGTAAGACGTACTTGTTGAATAAGTGCGATCGCTTGAATTGGATTTTCACCTTGAGCAACTAGATAAGCAGCAAGTAATGTTCCCGTTCTGCGGTTGCCACTAGTACAATGAACTACTACTGGCTGATTATTTTCCAGTAATGGCTCGGTAAATTGAACGAATTGCTTAACCTGCTCTACAGTTGGTGATTTACCACCCGTAGTTGGCAGCCATAAAGCTTCAAAACCAGATTCTCGATACTCTTCAATACCAGAAGGTTCGTCCATTACCGAGACAATACCTCGCATTCCTGCTTGGTAGAGTTGGAGTAAATCTTCTAAAGGAGGTCGGGACATTCCTGCTAGTTTTCCTGGTATGAGCCACCAAACATAATCAGGATATGGAACTGGGGCTGACATCTATATATTCTCCGCTGAAGTAAATAAAGGAATTAGAATCTATTTAGGGAAAGTAACAAGGTCAATTTATCAGCCTGGAGAACGAATTAACCTTATTATCATTATCGATTTTGATGAGAATTTCTTGAAGTATGTCATCTACATCTGCTGGATTTTAAACTCTCGGTCGCAAGAACTATTGTTTTGGATATTATCCTCAAAAAATCTTTATAAGCTTTAGCTGAGTCGCTCGACTAATTGCGCCACTTTTTCTTTAATTTCATC
>JBJOPG010000414.1:0-2574 GCA_046050865.1 Cyanobacteriota bacterium | reverse complement strand
GTAAGTATTATTATTATTATATTATATTTGTTTTTAAGGTATTTCTTTTTTTTAATGTGTGTTATTATTAATCAAAAGTATTATTCACCAAGATTGATCAAAGTATTGTTTGAGATGCTTTGAGAGAATCAAACGTCAGCAAATATTTAATGTAGTTGGTTTTGCGTCTAAGTTACAAGATCAAGCAAATTGCTAATTAAATGATAATTAAATATTTGAATTTAAAAAACGTTTTCTAAAAAATTATTAATTGGGTAATGTCGTATGATGCATACATTTTCAGCAATATTCTTGTCGATTAGCAAAAACAGAAAGAGCATTTTGCTATTTGCTTTTTTCTTATTACTATTTCCCATTTCAATTGCAATCTTATTTGTTGAGTGTGTTGCAGCATTTTTACCCAGCCAAAGTAATCGCAGACATAATACGATCGCCACTCCTAGACCTACTGTGGCTATTTTAGTTCCCGCCCATAATGAAGAGTTGGGAATTGCTCAAACTTTAACCACATTGCTGCCCCAGTTAACTGCTCAAGATCAACTAGTGGTAATTGCTGACAACTGTAGCGATCGCACCGCCCAGATCTGTCGTAATCTAGGGGTGACAGTACTAGAACGATTTAACCAACAAGATAAAGGTAAAGGATACGCCTTAGATCATGGTTTACAGTTTTTGCAGGCTAACCCCCCTGATGTTGTGATTGTCTTTGATGCAGACTGTTTCGTGCATCCAGGAGCAGTAGATAAATTAGCTAAATTGGCTAAGATTTCTGGTCGTCCCGTCCAACCAATTAATTTGTTAGATCCACCAGCCCAAGGTAATCCTAAAAGCATCATCTCAGCCTTGGCATTCATGGTGAAAAATTTAGTGCGCCCCAGTGGATTGAATCGTTTAGGGTTACCCTGTTTGCTAACCATGGGAACAGCTTTTCCTTGGTCGGTTATCGCTCAAGCTCCCCTGGCGACTAGCAATCTTGTCGAAGATATGCAATTGGGCATTGATCTGGCGATCGCGGGTACTAGTCCTCTATTTTGTACTGAAGCCAAAGTTACAGGAGTCTTGCCTCAAAAAGAAGAGGCTGCTTCCAGTCAAAAGATTAGATGGATTCACGGACACTTGCAAACAATGCAAACTCAAGTTCCTAGATTAATTAAGGCTGCATTTACCCAAAGACGTTTTGAGTTATTGGCGATCGCTCTAGATCTCTGCGTTCCTCCTTTGTCCCTACTAACCATCGCTTGGATCATAATTCTGACTGGAGGTATAGTTCAAGTAACTTTGCAGCATGAATTGACTATTGTTATTTTGGCTTTACTTGAAGGATTCTTGCTTTTTGCGGCAATTATTGGAGCTTGGGCTAAGTTTTCTCGTAATGATATTCCTCTCAAAGCTTTACTCAAGATACCTTTTTATCTGCTTTGGAAAATTCCGATCTACTTAGCTTTTTTATTCAAGCCTCAACAATCATGGGTGCGTACCGAACGAGATCTGAATGTGGATCTGAATGGGAATCAGATACTAAATTTAACTCTAACAAACAATTCAATTCTGCCAACAACCTTTTCTTTGTCTTCTAAAATACGTGCAGTTAAAGAACAGGTCTTATCAGAAATTGCTAGTGAGACTGAAGCTATTCTTTTTCATGTTCAATCTGGCTCTTATTACACTTTGAACGAAGTGGGTACATTTATTTGGACTTTGATTCAAGAACCACAAACTATTGCTGATCTTTATAATCTAATTATCACAGAATATGCAGTTTCTCCAGAAGCATGTCTTGATGATCTGCTGATAGTTTTAGAAGAACTATCAACTAAAGAATTAATCGAGGTCAGAAATGATTTTGCTACTTGATATATTGGAAAATTTCCATTTAATCTTATCTTTTGAGTCTTGGCTATATAATTTTTAATCTTTTATTTTTTAACCAATCAAAGAAAAAATCATGACTTTAAACAAAAAGAAATATGTTTCACCAAAACTTGAAAACTACAAGCCTCTTGCCTATGGTTCAAACAGTCTTGAAATCAAACTATCCCAAAAGGAACAACTACCAACAACCGAAAAATCTTTAGCATCTTAAAATAGTTTTTTACTCTACAGTAACTACATTAAACATTTTATTTACTTGTAATTTCAATGTGATTAAAAGTTTAATCACATTGAAGATTGAATTATTGATTATTTCCTTTTGAGTACTAAGTAAATTTATTGAAGCGATATATTAGATTCTTCAAAGCTTTACAGACAAGCAAATAAAACCACATATAATGGTAAGTAGCATAAATGAATTGTGCGAGATACTAAAAATTATTCTAAGTAGCAAATTACCAATTTTTAAAAATACTATTAATACAGAGAAGCAATGCAGAAATTAATCAGTGCGAGTGAAGACAATTTAATTCTCCCTACTCAACCAGAATTAAGTTCGAGTTCAATGTCTCTTTTAAGAGTTGTCAAGAGAAATATCTTACCAATAGTAGGCATCGCAAGTATAATTACTACTGGGGTTTGGTTTGGTAATCGTACTAGCTTGCCTAGTTATGAAGGTGCTTTTCAAATATTAGTTGAACC
>JBJOPG010000413.1:0-2593 GCA_046050865.1 Cyanobacteriota bacterium | reverse complement strand
CTGCTTTGACCGAGTTTGTTAATGGTTTCGTTAGTGCTATCAGCAGTTTGAACTGCTGAAGTGGCTACTTTTGCTCCCTCCGAGGCATTTTTGGCGATTTCGCGGATGCTGGCATTCATTTCTTCGACTGCGGTTGCTACGGTTGTGGCATTTTGAGAGACTTGTTCGGCGGAGGCAGAGACAGCGATCGCTTGTTCGGCGGTTTGGTTGGCATCCTCGGTCATGTTTTTACTGACAGTGGTGACTTCTTCCGATGAGGCTGCGACAGTTGTGGATATTTCTGTCATTGAGCCAATCGATTCACGCAAATTAGCAATGGTTTGATTGATGTTTTCTGTTAATGCTTTATATTCGCCGACGTTTTCTACTTCAATTTGTTGGGTAAGATTGCCCTGGGAAACTATCTGCATAATCTCGGCAATGCTGCGAAACTGTTGGGCGAGGTTAATAGACATACGATTGACGTTATCGATTAATTCTTGCCATGTGCCTGCTGCATTTTCAACCTTGGCTTGAGTATTGAGTTTTCCTTCCGTACCAATATCGCGGGCTACCTGAGTAACTTCGGTGGCAAAGACATTGAGTCGATCAACTAATTCATTAACGATCGTGCCGACACGTAATAATCCGCCGTCCAGTTTTTTACCTTTAACTTTCAACTCCATTTTCTGAGTTAAATCTCCATTGGCGATCGCGGTTAAAACTCTTTCTGCTTCGGTTGTGGGTATGACCAAATTATCGATTAAAGTGTCGATCGCCTTGGCACTTTCCGCCCATTTTCCTGTGGTTTTTTTGAGATTAAAACGTTCGTTTAATTTTCCCTCAATACCAACCCGATTACTGACATCAATCACACCATTAGTAAATGTTTCATTCAAACTCACCCATTGATTAAAAACGTCAGCGAATTCTCCCAAACCATCATTTTCATCCAAACGCACCGAAAAATCGCCAGAAATTGCCGTTTTCATTGCCTCTAATAAAGGTTGTAGCTCTTTGGGGATCTTGTTCTCAGTTTTCGATTCTGCTTTACGAGTTGTATTAGAAACCATAATTTAATTTGTTAATTATTAATTGTTAAAACCTTACTTGTAGGGGCGATTCGCGAATCGCCCCTACTTCCTACCTATTTCCTGCTTTCAAAACTTTTTCTGAATCGAGTATTAATAACAAACGATCGTCAAGTTTGTATGCACCGCGAACAAAAGGGCGAATTGTACCTTGTAAAGTAGCGATGGGTGGCTCAAAATCTTCATCTGCTAATTCCAAAACATCGCCAATCTCACCAACCAGCAAACTTACTAACTCGTCGTCATCATCACGAAGGATAATGCTGTATCGCTCTTCGTCGGCAACAGAAAGAATAGCTGTATCTATTTCTATTCCCAATCGAGACTGTAGATCGATTACAGGTAAGATCTGTCCGCGTAAATCAATCAATCCACAAATATCACTAGGCGCAAGAGGAATGGGAGTAGTAGGACGATGACGAATAACTTCTTGTATTGTTTGAATGTCAATACCAAAGTATGTGTCATTAAGGTAAAAGGTGGTGAATTGGTTCATAGTGTTAAGACGGCAGAGTAGGGGCGGTTCGCGAACCGCCCCTACTCAATTTTGCGATCGCTTCTAAATCCAAAATTTCTGTTACTTGTCCTTGTACGGTGGCATAGCACTTAACGCCTGGATGACTTGCTGCTGCTTTGACAGTTAAAGTTTCTTCGACAACATCCAGGAATTTTTCGATTACTAAACCAATGCTCTGGTTTTCATCGAGGGTAACGACGATAACGGCAAGTGATTCTTCATTGCTTTTTAGATTGGTTATTTCACGTTTTTCTCCTGCAAATATTAAGTGCAAATCGATTAAAGCTAAAATGCGATCGCGATATTGAACTACATATTGCTCTCCTAATTTTTCAATGGTTTTAATCGGAATTTCTTCGAGTCTGATGGCACGATCTAACACAATCCCCATCCGCGTATTTTGTGGCCCTTCTGCGATTAAAATGAATTGTTTTTCTAGATCTGATTCCTGTAAGGGCGAATAGTCATGCGCCCCTACAACTGACTCCTGTAATTCTGCTTTACGAGCCAGACCAACGGCATCTAAAATCAAAGAAATACTGCCATCACCTAAAATTGTCGCTCCAGCGTAGACAGTTAAAGCTTTCAGTTGTTTGCCTAAAGGTTTGACCACAATCTCTTGGGTATCGTCAACGCGATCAACGACTAGACCATAACTATATTCATCGGCATCAATGACAACAATATTGAGGATTTCTGGATCGGTCTCAGTATCTTGAAGTTGCAGTACTTGATTAAGATAAATTAGGGGCAGAATTTTCCCCCGCAATCGATAGATAGGAACGTTATAAAATATCTCAATACTCCGTTCTATTGCTTCTTTCCCTTCGATGCGCACTATTTCTTGTAAATTATTTTGGGCGATCGCAAATTGTTCCTTGCCACTAGAAACGAGCAAAGCGGAAATGATTGCCAACGTCAGGGGAATTTTCAGTTGAAAGGTAGTACCGCGATCAAGCTGACTTTTAACCTCAATTGTGCCGTTAACTGCTTCTAAATTCTGACG
>JBJOPG010000412.1:0-4885 GCA_046050865.1 Cyanobacteriota bacterium | reverse complement strand
GGCGGCGGCGAGGTGTTCGGGGAGTTGTTGATTTCGAACCTGCGGGGTGGGCTCGTGCTGACGGCACTCGTCGCAGCCTTCTTGCTGGCCGCCATGCTGTTGGTGTGGTTCGTGTTCGGCGGTCTTGATCTGTTGATATCGACCATTGAAGAACTCAACGACCTCCAGCGTGGTTACGGCGTTTGGCAAGCCATGCGCCACATGCTGTATATCGCACCGCGCCAGCTTTATGAATTGTTGCCGGCCTCAGCATTGATAGGCGCGTTGGCGGGGTTGGGTTCGCTGGTTATTTTTCCAATAAACGATTTACGGGACGTGCCCAGCAAAACGGGATAGCCGGTCTTGGCAACCATCGGCGTCGTGTAGATGAGTCTGGCACCATCCGGGACGCCGTTAGGCGCCAACTCGAAGTGCAGGAGGTCATCGCGCAGCTGGAAAGCTTCACCCAGTGGAAGGCCGTATGCAGATAAGACGTTGAGAAGTTCTGAATGTTCAGTCGCCGATGGACGCGCAATGACAGCGCCTAAATGCAGTGGACGTTCAATCGTGTATTTACCTGACTTGTAGCGAGCGATGCGAAGGGATCGCTCAACGCTATGTTCGCGCTCTCCAGCTTCGCGCACATCAAGGTATTGACCTGCCATCAATTCAATGAGCCACATACCGCCAGTCACTAAATATTGCGGAGCCGTTGTAACCAGATGACGAATATCATCTAAACCATCATCACCTCCATCTAAGGCTAAATGAGGTTCATGGTGAGCTACTTCTGGCTGTAATTGGGAGATCTGCTCAGAAGGAATATATGGCGGATTGGATACCATGCCCGTTATCTTGCCTTGAAGGGAAGTTAGAGGACTCCACCAGTTCCCCTGATAGAAATGAATATTGTGGTTTAGATTTACCCTGAGAGCATTTGACTGGGCAATTTTCAAGGCTTGGTCGCTGAGATCAACGGCATGGATCGTGGCGATGGGAAAAATATCTGCCAGTCCCAAGGCGATCGCCCCGCTACCCGTTCCTAAATCAACCCAATGTTGAGGCGGCTCGATAATTAAGTTGTGGGCAAAAGCGAGATCAATGATTAATTCTGTCTCAGGGCGAGGGATCAAGACAGCAGGAGTTACTGTTAATTGGAAATGCCTCCAAAAGACAGTTTCTGCCAAATATTGCACAGGTAGCTGCTCTTGAAGACGCTTCTTCCAGAGGCGATGTAACTCTGCCAAAGATTTTTGACTGATAATTTGCGGTAGATTGTGCCATGCTCCCAATCGCAGAGACAAGCTATCTAAATTAGTAATGGTTTGCACCAACCAATCCACTTCTTCTGGATCTATACCATTGGCGATCGCTGCTTGTTTTGCTTGGTGATACCAGGGATATAGATCCTGACCAGAAATACTATTCAATTAAGTTATTTTATCGGTATTTATGGGTGGTCAATTATTTTGCGGGTGCTACTTCAGGGGCTAATTCAGGAGCAGTGCTAGGTGCGGCACCCTCTCCCGTTGCCGGAGTTACAGTTTGTAAGAACTTGATTGATTCAGAGGAAGGAACCAAGACAATCTTTTTGAGGATTTCGTCAGAACCAGTTTCTAAGGTTTCAATTACTCCTTCTAGGGGATGAACCTCAATATCTACGTTAGCTGCTAATTCTGGTTGTTGTTGTTTGAATCTAGCAACCATTTCTTCTAATTGTGCTTTATCAAAAAAGAAGGGAATGACCTGTTGAGAATTTCTTTCAAAGGTTAAATAGCCCTTACCTTCACCACCTTTAGCCACAAACAAGGGTACTCCTCCCTTATAAGGCTGTTTACTTGCCTCACCAATAGTTTGAGCCGAAGTTACCGCTGATTTTTCGGGCACATAGGCAAAGTTCAAGGCCTCTTCTCCCCCTTTAGCTGAACCTGCTAGCTTATAAACTTCTCCTAAGGAGACGGGAACAACCCTAACTTTCTCTGCTAACTCAGGATTTTCTGTTTTTAGCTGATTGACAAACTCGTTAGCATCACCTTGAGAAATAAAAACTCCTGCTACCTTTTCTGCGTTTTCTCCTGATGCCACTAGAGGCGCGCCCTTTTCGTCGGCAATGGTAAATACTGGTACAGGGTCGAGTTTTTCGAGAACTTCTGCTTCTGGTAAAGCGATCGCCATCAAGTTTTCAATGGCGCTCCAGCTCAGAAAAGTGACTCCTGCCACGCCTAAAGTTATACTCCAACGAATCAATGGTTTTATCATGGGTTTCTGCCTCATTACAAATATTTACTATCTACTGACAACGTCTACTGCTTGCTCTATTGTGTAATATAAAACTGTAAATTACCTGATAACTGAATTTGTAACTTATGCCTACTTGCTGCTCTAGGTATTCTTTTTCCCGTTCCCAAAGATTATCCTCAGCAAAGAAACTTGTCCTGAGTTAATCACAATGATCCTTAATCTGGACAGATTAAAACAAGCAAGCTTACTCTAGCCTAGAAGTAAACTAACTACCATAATTTTAGTTAATTTTGATCTCTTAGGTTTGATCTTTCATAATCGGGATGACAGGGCGACATCCTGCTCCCAAAGCAGGCGCGCTACCAAGCTGCGCTACATCCCGTTGCGTTATTCGCACTTGGACTAGGATAGCACAATTTGATTGAAGTAAGGGGATGGGCTATAAAATCTCTTCTCTTATTTAAGGAAAAGGGATGATCAGACAACCTCCGCTGTCTAGGAAAAGCTCTTAAAAATCAAAGTCAGGCATTAGTTTTAAAACTCCCATCCCCAGCTCTGCCCCGTTAATGGATTTAACTTCAAATAAAGCCAGCATATCTTTGGCTTGAGGATTCCCGCGATTTGCCCCTGTTGCTCCCATGGCAATGATTAGCCCACAATATCCTTTGTTTTTTTTACAGCGTCGATACCATTTTTCTAAAGCTTTGGCTTGTTGTGGCTCTTCTTGAGAATACTCAGCAAAGATATATAGTTCATCGTCTTCCGTTTGGAGCATGCCCAGATCATAAATCTCCCCATTAAAGGGATCATGACCAGGATTAAAACAAACTGCTTTTAAGCCACCCACTTCTTGAATTCTGGTAATTAAACGGTTTGCCTTGGCACGGGTAGTTTGGATCAAAATTGTGGGTATTTCTGATGCTTTGGCTTTCGTGATTACAGTGGCTGATTGACAGTAGGTTTTTGACTGGTTATGGAGTTGTTTAATCAGTTCGTGGGGAATGCTGGCTAAACTGACTAAAGCACCATCGGGAATTAAGTCTTCTTGGATGGGAACATTTAGCTCTGGGGCAAACCCAGGAAAGTCGCTTTGTCCCATCTCCAGTAACTCCGCTGATAGTTCTGGGAGGGTAGAGACCTTGGTGGCAATTGTCCGTTGATTTTTGGGCTGTGGCTCTTGGGCGATTGGGGTTTGCTCTGGCTTCGCGATCGCCATGGGAACTGGCAGGGTAATGCGATAGGACTTGGTTACGGCGGTGATCGGCTCTTGGGCGAGAATATCGCGGTGGCGATCGCAAAAACGGTTGAGGGATTCGAGGGTAGCGTAAACAATTCTGGTTTCAGCTTCGTCTAGAAAGTGCCGCATGCCTTCAAAGGGGTGTAGGCTGCCAAAAAATGCCTCCATCGACAACTCTCCTGTAAGCTCGTTTTCTGTCTCTTCAATCTCTTCATAATTGAGAAACCAACAGTCTTGAGCTAAAAAGGCTTTTTCTAACTCCCCTGGGGTCTGGTGTTCCCCTAAAGCTGCTTGTCGAAATTGTTTGAGGGAGTCTAAGGAGCGATAGATTAATACTCCATACTCAGCAGACATCATTCCCATAATACAGATATATACCCGCTCAATCTCACAGTTTTTTAGCTCTACCTGTAAAATATCGCTGTCGGCTAGTAATTCCCAAGGAGCATGACCCCAAATCTCAGCGGCAACCTGGTCAATTGCCTCTTCATAAATAGCCGGTAAAGGGTTTGGTTGATCTTCTTCCATCAGGGCAAACCCCTCAAACAGACGGTCGATTAGGGGAAGTTGTGGCGCGTATTCTACGGTAATTCCTAGATCCTGCAATACTCCCCGCAAGAAAAACTGAATTTCGCGATCGCTCACCACGATTTTTTGCGGACGACAAGGCTGAGTGGGGTGGTGGGGGGATTCAATTGCCCGCAATAGGGTTCTGACTACTGCCTCCATACCCATATCTTCTGGCACCACATCCATGGCGCGGACAGCCCCCTCAGAACCATCTACCCAGATGATACAGTGGTCATCATTGCTCTTGACCCCATCTAGATGCGATGCCATGTTTCCTAAAGAACGGCGATCGCCTTCCCAAACGACATTTGCCAAGGGAATTTTTTGTAGTCTACTTCTAGTTGTGGGGGGGAGAGTGGTCATAAATATTGGTTGCTACGTTCTTTGTTTAACAATACCTGCTTTGTTTCCTTGGGTGGTTTGCCATAGTAAACCATACTCCATACCTTCAACAACGGCTTGGTAAGAAGCGTCTAAAATATTGGCAGATACCCCAATGGTTGTCCAGCGCTTAACCCCATTACTAGATTCTACTAAAACCCGGGTTTTAGCAGCTGTGCCCATCCCACCATCAAGAATCCGCACTTTATAATCTGCTAAATAGAAATCTGCTATTTGAGGATAGAATTTGGTCAAGGCTTTGCGCAAGGCGCTATCTAAAGCCGCTACTGGGCCATTCCCTTCTGCTACCTCCAATAAGTTTTCACCGTCTACTTCGACTTTAATGGTTGCCAATGCCTTGCTGGCTGGATTATCAGCTTCTTGTTGAATATTACAGTGGACCTGAAAACCTTTCAGTAAAAATAATTGCTTGCCAGGAGCCAGGATTGAGCGCATTAGTAGTTCAAAACTGGCTTC
>JBJOPG010000411.1:0-2676 GCA_046050865.1 Cyanobacteriota bacterium | reverse complement strand
TATAGCTAACCGCTTTGCGGTTTTAATCGATACCAAGAAGCGATCGCCAGAGTTCATTTACTGACTGTTGTACTTTAGCTAATGGTTGTTGTCTCTGAAGAAAAACACGAGCGCAGTTACGCCCAGGCATGCCTGAAATCGAACCCCCTGGATGAGTTCCTGCTCCTGTCAAATAAAGGTTTTTAATGGGGGTGGTATAGTTGGCAATTTCTGGTAAAGGGCGTAAAAAGATCATCTGATCCAGGGTCATATCTAAGTGATAGTAGTTACCTTTATAAGCACCTAGCCTAGCTCCTAATTCCGCAGGACTTTCCACCCGACGGGCAATAATGGAGTCTTGCAGATTGGGGGCATATTCCCCTAGCTTCTTCAGCACATTATCGGCAGTTTGATTTTTCAGTTCCTCAGTCCAGCCCGTGCCGTGCAATCCTGTTCCTTCTTTTCCTGCTATTTGGTAGGGAGCAAAGAATTCAATCCACAAAGTATGCTTCCCTTCTGGGGCTAGGCTAGGATCTAAGACACTGGGGATATCAAGATACATTGAAGGATTTGCATCGGGAATTTGTCCCATGGTAGCAAGAACATGAGCCTGTTCGACATGGGCTACGGAGTCAGCAATTAGTATGGTACCGATGAGATGCTCATTATGCTCCTGCTCTAAGGCAGTGAAGCGGGGGGCTTCCGAGAGGGCGCAATCAATTTTGAGAATAGTTTCATTGTTGTTAGTAATACGGCGATCGACTTTTTCTCTTAACTCAGGGTCAACAGCATCAACAGGCACCAACTGTAAAAATAATCGCCGCACATCAATATTAGAAATTACGGCTTGACTTGCTCGATATTCTTTGCCCCCTGACACCTTCACCCCGATCGCCTGATTATTTTCGATGATCACTTCCTTAACCATCTGTTCCGTTAAGATTTTGCCTCCCTTGGCAGTGACTAGAGCGACTAAAGCTTGAGTTAAGGCTCCTGTGCCGCCTTTGGGTCGAGCCATACCAGGATGATGGCGCATTGCTAGCATCATTAGTCCGGCGGTGATGCCCTTTTGGGATGGCGGGGCACCGATTTCCGCTGCTAATCGGGCTAGGGGTGCTTTGACGATCTCCGTGTCAAAATATTCGTTAAGTAAGTCTTCGGGGGCTGTAATCATGGTGCGGATAAAGTTTAACGCTTTGTCCTTGGAACCAGCGATCGCCAAAACATCCAGGAGATTTTTGCCTTTATACCCCTTGGCAATGCTCAGAATAGACTGGGGTGGCGCATTGAAAAAAGGGGCGATCGCCCCCATGAGTTTTGACCAGTAAGTAATAAATTCGCCATACTTTTGGGCATCTCTGGTGCTGTAGCGAGCAATTTCTGCCTGAGTTTGAGCTAAGGACTGATGCCCCAGGAAATATTTACCATCTGGGTGGGGGCAAAAGGTATGAGGGTCGCAGGTAAGATATTTTAAACCGTATTTGTGAAGCTGCAATTCTTCAATAATTGGCCCCAAAAAAATAAATTCATGGTCGATCGCACAGAGGTTGAACTTGAATCCAGGGGCTTCTTCGGGGATGGCTTCTTCCGTAGTAGCGGCTCCTCCTGGTACTGAACGCTGTTCGAGAAATAAGACGCTGTAGCCGGCATTTAATAGATATGCCCCACACACTAGTCCATTATGACCCGCGCCTATGATGATCGCGTCATATACTTCCATTTAAATATTGCTCATGCTCCATTAGTATTAAATATTGCTCAAGTGAGCATAACAAAAATAGCCATACCAGAGTCAGTCAACTGTTAACCGTCAACAGTGATGCAGATCTGTGGTCACCATTTTGCTATACTGGTCGTTACTTTAATTTTTAAGAATTATTTAATTATATGAATTCTGTTGTTCAAATCATTGAGCCGAAAGGTATTTTGGACGGTACTAAAAGTGCCGATTTCCAGTTTCAGATTGAACAAAGTGTGGAAAGTGGAGTACAGACGATTTTAGTAGATTTTCAACAGGTCACTTTTATGGATAGTTCAGGTTTGGGAGCTTTGGTTAAAGCTCTGAAAACTGTGAATGCAGCGGAGGTCGAGTTTTTTTTATGCTCCGTCAATGAACAAGTGGGCATGTTATTCGAGTTAACCAGCATGGACGATTACTTCACCATTCTAAGCGATCGCCAAGAGTTTGCTGAGCACTTAAATCCATAACTTTTAAAAGCCATATATGATGATTCCTGCTTGGCTGGTCATTGGGCTAATTACCCTCGCTATCCCCTTTGCTTGTAATCGCTTTATTTCTAGCACAGATTTTCGCTGGTTTAAACGCCTACGTCGTCCTGATTGGTTAACTTTTGAGTGGGCAATTCCCTTGATCTGGACAATAGTTTTTATCTGTGGAGCATGGTCAGCCTATAATGTTTGGCAAAAAAATCCTGGTAGTAGTTCTACCTGGCTGCTGATGGGGTTTTATTTGGTGGTGGAAACTGCAATCTCCCTCTACACCATAGTGATGTGCAAAGCTCGTAGCCTCAAGGTGGGGACAATTATTGGCGGCACGGGATTTTTTCTCGGGGCAATCTTGGCAGTGATGGTACAACCTGTATCTAATACTGCATTCTGGCTATTAGCTCCCTACTTGCTGTGGAGTCCTGTCGGAACTTTCGTAACGTGGCAAATGATGCAGCTAAATCCTCTAGA
>JBJOPG010000410.1:0-2676 GCA_046050865.1 Cyanobacteriota bacterium | reverse complement strand
TTTAGATATTCTATCGAGTAGATTTTGATTTGTATAGTATCATGCAATACTGGATTCACATATTTTTTTTATTTTTATTTATTCATTTATTAACCAACCAATTGCACACACGTAAACGAACACAAAAGTTATGATAAAATTAAAATAGTTCTATGCAGGTTGGTGGATTGCAAGTGTGGTCAATACCACTGCTGATAGCAATCCATTATATATATATATATTATTACATTACAAATGACTTACGATAAAACCATGCACGAAAACAAAAGTTACAAAAACGAACATTTTAAAAGTGCAGAGAAGTTGACTGACTTTATTGATGCTTTAAAAGAGGGTAAAGAGGTTAAAAGTTTAACACTGGTTGGGAGATGGTTCCAGGCTTCGACGCTTCTATAAGAAAAAAAAGATGATAGCTTGCTGGAAGCACGGAGAGGCTTCAGTAATGAGGGCACGGCAGATCTTGTTGAAATTATAGGATTATATATTAGAAAATAATCACTAGGATTAAGTGAAGACATTCCATTGAGGATTTTAAAATAGTTAGTCAAGTCAAAATGTAACCTTCGTAATTCTAAAGTTTGTAGTTTTAGGCTGGTTATTCGGCTTGAATAAGGTAAATTTGATAAAGAAGGAATACGTTTGGTGAATTTCCGCTGAACGGATTCAATAAGATCTATGAGATAGACTAGGTTTGGGCTCCACAAGATGCAATTATACTCGAGTATAGGCCTAATGTAAGTGACAAAGGCTTTGCGCATAAGTTGTAGGTTACGCGAAGCGAAACCTCGAAAAAAAATACTGGATCGTTGAAAAGCCTTAGAGACAATGTTATTTATATGAGCGGTGTAAGAAAGATCTGGAGAAATTGTGATACCGAGGTCTAAAACGCTCGCACTGTTAGTGAGTAAAACTCCATTTAAATAATAACTTCTGGACGAAGAAACATTAGTACGCTTGCTGCTTACAGTAGACAAAACAAAACATTTCTCAACATTAATTAGCAATTGCCAGGCTTCAGCCCAAGTTGCAAGATTATTAAGAGATGATTGCAAGGATGATGAATGGCAGTTCAAATCAATTTCACTATATAGCTTAGCATCATCTGCGAATAACTTCAAATTAGTTTTCCCGTGACAAACACAATCAATATCGTTAATGAAAATGATAAAAAGAATGGGGCCTAAAACAGATCCCTGTGGGACACCGCTAATAACTTTAGCAACTGACGAAAAGCAATTCTCAATAGCAACACATTGATATCTATCCTCAATGAAACAAGAAATCCAGTTAAGTAATATGCCCGTTATACCGTAGTTTTCAAGTTTATTAAGTAGTTTTTTATGTACGATGCTATCGAAAGCGCGCGAAAAATCAATGTAAATTATGTCCGTAGTACGAGATGAGTTGAGCGTAACTAACCAATCGTGCGTGCACTCTAGCAAGTTTGTACAGGTTGAGTGGTTAGATATAAAGCCATGCTGATTCTTATTTATAATGCCTTTACGCAACAAAAATCCAAGAAGCTGGTCTTTAATGATACTTTCCATTAATTTACACATGGTCGCAGTAAGTGCTATGGGTCTATAATTTTCAGGTTCGTGTCTAGATCCTTTTTTGAACAGCGGAGTTATGTAAGCTCTAAGCCAGTCTAACGGTAAGAAGCTTGAATCAAAGCTACATGAAAATAAGTTGGCAAGCGGGCTGCTTAACTGTCGAGCGCACTTTTTGAGAAATATAGGAGGTATTCCGTCAGGTCCGCCTTTAGTCTTTATTTTCAGACGTTTAATGACGCGTTGTACTAACAGTTGACTAAATACAATGTTATTCAATTTGCTATCATTAGTGGGGGCATCTGAGGGCGGAATGATGCCGTTGTCTTGTGTGAATTTATTTGAAAAAGCGTTATGGAGTAATTCTGCTTTTAATAAAGGATCGTTAATAATATTACCGTTGGTATTTTTTAGAGCACCAATTGCTGACTTGAAGCTAAATTTATTGTTGGCGTATCGATAGAATGCACCTACATTGCCGTTATCAATAAGGCGTTCTTCTTGTTTAGCCACATGAGACCGAATAGCTAGCCTGCTTATTATACGCGCTACGCAGTTGAGGCGTTCGAAATTGGCGATAAAGGCGCCATGCTGCAGCCTTTTTACGTAACTTTCTGCCTATGAATGGGGGGCATTTGAAACAGCTGTTTTTTTTGCGAAGAACTCTAAGTGGAACATAAAGATTTATACATTCATAAAGGATAGAATAAAACTTCTCGAAAATATACTCCGCTGATTGATTGCTAGAGAAAAGAGAATCAAAGTCTATATTGTCCAAAAATGCCGTGATTGAATCCCAGTCAGCATGATTAAAGTCATAATAAGTAGGCCTAAAATTCGTATCATTCGCCGGCAGTGAGCTAGTCAATACATCGAATTTGATTGTGTTGTGATCACTTGTGCTGAATGGATTACAAACTTGAACATCACCAATACAATTATTATCGTTACTAAGAACTAAGTCAAGAATGGTATTACCATGAGTTGATTCAGTTACAAACTGTGACAAGCCGAGGCTATAATACAAGTTTAAAAACAAACCAGTACAAGAAACGTCGCTACATTTCAAACAGTTATTTGCTGTCCAATCTAAACTTGGAAAGTTAAAATCACCGACAATTAAAAT
>JBJOPG010000409.1:0-4953 GCA_046050865.1 Cyanobacteriota bacterium | reverse complement strand
CCCCGATGGCTATAGCAATACTCAATCCGCCTGGCTAAATCCCCAAGCTATGTTACAACGAACTAGTTTGGCTACAGCGATCGCCAATGGCGTTTTAAATAAAAACAGCGTGGTAAAGACGCAACAACTTGAACAAAATTTAGGGGCAATGTCCCCCCAAACCAAACAAGTAATTGAACAAACCCCTGTTAGGCTGCGCACTGCATTGATGATGGGCAGCCCCGAAGCAATGTATATGAAAAGAAGAAATTTTCTCAGGGCAGCGGGTTTAGCGACAGGAGGACTATTACTTCCCATCGGTTGTAATAGCTGGGTGGTACAACAGGCAAATGCTAGTAACGAGAAACGTCTGGTGGTGGTCTTTCTCCGAGGTGCCATAGACGGTTTAAACGTCGTGATTCCACATCAAGCAGAAGAATATTATGCCGCCAGACCAACGATTGCCATCCCCTATCCCCAAGAGCCAAAGGGAACTCTCGATCTCGATGGCTTTTTTGGTTTGCATCCCCAGCTCCAAGAACTGATGCCGTTCTGGCAGCGTCGGCAATTAGCTTTTGTCCATGGGAGTGGTTCTCCTGTGGTAGAACGCTCTCATTTTCAAGCTCAAGACTATTGGGAAAATGGCACTCCAGGTTTTAAAAATACCTCTGATGGCTGGATGAATCGATTGTTAGCCCAGTTACCCCAAGATAAAGCGACTCAGGCTGTTAATGTTGGGGTAACTACGCCCTATATTCTCAGGGGCAAAATGGCGATCGCCAGTCTAAAACCTGGGATTAATTCCACTGCCCGAATGCCTACAGACAATCTACCTGTCCGCAAAGCGTTTAGCGAACTTTATAACGGCACAGATCCCCTCAGCAGCGCCTACCAAACTGGAAATAAAGCCAGAGACATCTTGATCTCCGAGTTGAGTCAAGAGATGAAAAAGGCTTCACGGGGAGCAAAACTCGGTGATGACTTTATTGATGATGCTGCTGAAGTAGCAAAACTGATGGTGGGTAACGCCAAAACCCAATTAGCTTTTATGGAAATTGGCGGTTGGGACAGTCATGTAAATCAAAATCCGCTTTTAGAACGATCCTTACCTCCTGTGGGCAAAGGTTTAGCAACTTTAGCTCAAGGATTAGGGTCAATTTTTGCTGATACGGTAATTGTAGTAATATCTGAGTTTGGCAGAACAGTGAGGGAAAACGGCAATAAAGGAACAGACCACGGCTATGGCAATGCGATGTGGCTGCTCGGCGGGGGTGTAAGAGGAGGGCAGGTCTATGGAGAATGGCGAGGCTTAGACCAATCAGCGCTATATGAGAATCGAGATTTACCTGTGACCACTGATTTTAGAGAAATATTCTCTGTGATTCTCCAGCAACATCTATCAGTTCCTAGCGATCGCCTAGAGCAAATTTTCCCGAATTATCAACTGGCGAACAATATCGATTTCTTGAGATAAGACACATTTTAGGTACTTTTTGTCCCGATGTATTCAGAAATTCAACTGCTATTAAACTGCTAAACGCTACTGTTCCAGATACTTTTGCCTTGATCCTCATTAAAACGATAAAACAGGGGCTCATCCTTAAAAGGATGCTCCTCCGCAACATGTTGAAAAATTCCTTTTTCAAGCATTTTCTGACCCAAAGCGATCGCATCTTCCCTCGATACTTTTACCTTCTTGACAATCCAATCGACGGCTTCATTCCCCAGAAAGCAGCGTTGAAACAGCATTAACTTATAACGTCGAGTTTTAATTTCCACACCTTTTTCCGAATGCATTTCGATCGCTAATTGTCTGAGGCTAATCCTTTGAGCATTACCCTTAGAGGGGGCAAGATCGGTGGAAGACTGAGCCGCAGTGGTGGTAGGTGATTCACTAGAACCAGGAATAATATTGGATTTATACTTATTATTCTGCATCCAGATCCCAACGCTATTTTGACCCTTTACGAGTAAGGTAGCAATCTGCGATCGCTCTTCATGGTCAAGATATTCTTCTCGACATTCTTTAATTGCTGCTTCGATCTCTTCCTTGGGAAAGGCTTTTTCTCTAATAAACAGGTTGTTGTTATAGATTAAGCCTGGCAATGTTTGATCTCCGCTTTGTATCTTGCAGTACTGTACCTGTGTATGATCTAAAAAAAGCATTTATGTCCTTACTCCTATATCTGCCCCTGTAGCTGTACAAAGTAACAATCTATTTACACAGTTATAACCTAAGTTTTGTAGTCATAACTGTAAGAAATAGTTATTGATCTATGCTTTTGACTGAAACGTTTTTTAGTATATTCAAAATTACGCAAACTGGGTTGAACTAGAAGACAATTTGGTTAATTTTATTTGGACAGACAAAAAATCTAGCTTGAGAAAAATACAGAATAGCAGGAAAATACGTAATCATCCATCTGTTAATTTGGTTAATCTAAGTATTTTTACGGCTTACTTTTCTGAATTAGTTAATGATAATTAGTTCAAAAACTTAGTTGTGGCTTATTAATAATGTCAGCAAGCATAATTACTTGGTATTGGATGATCTGTCTGATGGTATTTATCTATTGGTTTAGTCTTTTTTATGCAGATCGCCATACTTCCAAATTTGATCTGACATCTTGGTGTGTCCTTTTGATAGCACCTCTGTTTTGGCCAATTGTATTGCCCATCTCTTCTTGGGAACTAAATCGTAAGCGCCTCAAAAATATTTTGCTTTAGCTGGGCTTTAACTGGCTTTAACTACAACGTAAATATTTAAAGAAATAATGCTTTGGATGAAGAAATAATTACTTCGATTCTCATCTCGAATTACTGAGATATACCCTAAGAACCTGAGACTGGTTAGCACCAGCGGAGGGAAGCTGTTTATTAAGGGAAAAAAATATGAGAAGCGAATGGATTGCCAAGCGTAGAGGACAGGGCAATGTATCTCAGATGCATTATGCACGTCAGGGAATCATTACCGAAGAGATGCATTACATCGCCACGAGGGAGCGGTTGCCAGCTGATTTAATTCGGGATGAAGTAGCTAGAGGTAGGATGATTATTCCTGCCAATATCAATCATCCAAACTTAGAACCAATGTGTATTGGTATTGCATCTAGCTGTAAAGTGAATGCTAATATCGGTGCTTCTCCTAACTCTTCTGATATCAATGAAGAAGTCGACAAGCTCAAGCTAGCGGTTAAATATGGTGCTGATACTCTGATGGATTTGTCCACAGGGGGCGGAAACTTGGATGAGATTAGGACTGCCATCATTAATGCTTCGCCAATTCCCATTGGCACTGTACCAATTTATCAAGCATTAGAGAGCGTTCACGGCGATATTGAGAAACTTAGTGCCGATGACTTTCTCCGGATTATTGAAAAACACGCCCAACAGGGTGTGGATTACATGACTATTCATGCAGGTATCTTGATTGAGCATCTGCCTTTAGTTAAAAATCGTCTAACAGGCATTGTTTCTCGTGGTGGGGGAATTATTGCTCGTTGGATGCTGCACCATCACAAGCAAAATCCTCTCTATACCCATTTTGATGACATCATTGAAATCTTTAAAAAATATGATGTCTCCTTTAGTCTTGGGGACTCATTACGCCCTGGTTGCGCCCACGATGCCAGTGATGCAGCTCAGTTAGCAGAATTAAAAACCCTGGGGCAACTCACTCGTCGCGCTTGGGAACATGATGTTCAGGTGATGGTGGAAGGGCCTGGTCATGTGCCTATGGATCAGATTGAGTTTAACGTCAAAAAACAAATGGAAGAATGTAGTGAAGCACCTTTCTATGTTTTAGGCCCATTGGTCACAGATATTGCTCCTGGTTATGACCATATCACCAGTGCGATCGGTGCTGCCATGGCGGGCTGGTATGGTACCGCCATGCTCTGTTATGTAACTCCCAAGGAACACCTAGGGTTGCCTAATGCTGAAGACGTGCGTAATGGTTTAATCGCCTATAAAATTGCGGCTCATGCTGCGGATATTGCTCGTCATCGTCCTGGAGCGCGCGATCGCGATGATGAACTTTCCAAAGCGCGTTACAACTTTGACTGGGAGAAACAGTTTGAACTGTCTTTAGATCCAGAAAGAGCTAAAGAATATCATGATGAAACTCTTCCTGCCGATATTTATAAAACTGCTGAGTTCTGTTCCATGTGTGGCCCTAAATTCTGTCCTATGCAGACTAAAGTTGATGCGGAGGCTTTAACTGAGCTAGAAAAATTCTTGGCACAGGAAGCAGAGAAAAAGTTAGTTAGTAGTTAGTAATTCATAATTTATAGTTCTTAGTTTGGGAGTAAGTGTAGCGCTTACTCCTTTTTGATTTAAATTTGATTTAATCTTTAATTTAATCTCTTCCATTAGTTAGATGAAAGATTACTTGAGCTAAATTAACATTAGTTATATTGATTAATTTAGTCAAATTAATTTAGCTGTGAATGAGATGAATTTAAGTGATGATCAACAAGCCGAAATCAATTCTACAGAATCTTATCAAATATCTTTATTAGAAGAAAAGTTGCAGATTGCTCGTCGCCAACAAAAAATTGGAGAAGTAGTCATTCGTAAGCAAGTTGAGACCCGAATGGTTAATATTCCTCTAAGACGAGAAAAGCTGATCGTTGAAAGAATTGGTAAAAACCCTGAGCAATTAACAGAAGTGATTGTTGCGGAGGAAACAGTGAATGGGTTTAAATATAATGAGCTAAATAATAATAATAGTTTTTCTTTTAATCAGACTCATTTTATCTCTCTCTCAACTGCTCAAGACTTATTAACAGCTATCAGTCACCTTTCCTGCGCACCCAATAGTAGAATACGGTTAGAAATAGTTACTAACTGTTCTGAAAATGAGACATTATCGGAGCTTAAGAGACTGTTTGTAAAAAGAAAATAAAGAAGGTTGTTGATGAGGAAGATTAGACTGTAAAAGGAAAGAAATCAAACTAAATAAGTAGAGACAGT
>JBJOPG010000408.1:0-2693 GCA_046050865.1 Cyanobacteriota bacterium | reverse complement strand
AAACTGGTTCAATAAGCCACATTTAGCATTCGATCAAAAGACACCAATCGAGATGCTCAAGCAGGGTAAGGTTGAAGCTGTAGTGATTGAAGCCAGAGCGGTAGGTATTGGTTGGTAATGGTAGTAGTGCATTTCCCCCCACCATTAAGAAGTGTTGCCCCAAAATTTGTAACTTTAAACCGTAATGATGAGTTGCTACGGATATTCGATCCGACAAAGTATGATGCTATATGCGAAGCGGTATCCTTTAGGACTGCTACTAGTTTTCGTGATTATGGCCCAGTAAGCAGATTTGACCATCACCAAGAATATCCTAACAAAATCGACCTCGATCGGAGTGTTATCTATGCAGCACCAACTCTATCGTGCTGTTTGGTAGAAATATTTGGCGATGGAGGAATAATTAAGATCGAACAACAACAATTGGCTTTGATTACTTTAAATGATACTTTCAAGTTATTAGATTTAAAAGGAGCTGCTGCTATGGCGGCAGGAACTGTGGCTGCTTTATCGTCAATTACTGAAAGAAATATTTCTCAAGCTTGGGGACGTTACTTCTATGAAAACTCACAGCTATATGGTGAGATTGATGGTTTGATTTTTGCAGGAGCGCACAATGGAGAGGATGCAGTTTGCCTCTATGAAAGAGCAGAGTCAAAATTAGCATCTACAAAGGTTGAAATCTTGAATTTAAATCATCCAGACCTTAGAGATACAATTCTTTCTATCGCCAAAAATCACAGCTTAATAGTCAGTCCATATTGAAGAAAAACATGGAAATTAAAATTGTAACTGTAGAAGAAAAGATACCTAAATTTACAAAGCCAGTATCAGTTGTTCCCCAATCTACTAACGTTACATTAGAGGAGATCTTTACTAGGTTTCTTCAATTAGAAGTAGGAGACGGTGCAGCATCAGTCGATACAATTCGCTCCTATCTTTCTCAGACTAAGCAATATTTAGATTGGTGTAGAGATAATCTATTGCAGCCATTAGAAGCAGAGACAGAAGATATCAAGCAATATCGTCAATATTTAGTTCAATCTGGATACGCTAATAGTACGATTTCCACCAAGCTTAATATTGTTAGAATTTTCTATAAAGCTTCTTTAAATCACGATCTGATTAAAAGTAATCCTGCTCAAAAAATTAAAGCACCAAAAGAAAGAAAAGACCCTGCTGCTAGAATTACTTTTATGGAAGCAGAAGAATTAAAGTTTTTACTCGTTCATGTTCAATCTCAGTTAAACAAAGCAAAAACTAATAAGCAAAAACTGGTACTGATGCGCGATCGCGTTTTGGTTGGCATCATGAGTTTAGAAGGATGCAGAACAGTAGAGATGCACAACCTTAAAATAGAAGATATTGTCAGGCAAGGTATAAAAACAGGTCTACAGGTATCGGCAAAACGAGCCAGTAGAGTTGTTCCTTTAACCGATAATCTAACTACCCAACTAGACGAGTATCTCCAGATTAGACAGAAAGTCTTGAGAAGAAAAATTAAACCTACTGATTATGTTTTTGTATCTCTAAGTAACAACAGTAAAGGCAAACAACTATCTAGACGTAGTATCAGAGCAATCATTGATGGTTATTTAAAAGGTACTAATTTAAAATATACTCCTGGTCGAACCCTTTCTGCCCATAGCTTGAGACATACTGCTGGTACGTTGGCGTTGAGAACTGGTTCGGACTTGAGACAGGTTCAAGACTTACTGGGTCACGCTGACCCCAGGACTACTTCGATTTATGCCCACGTAGGCGATCGCTGGGAGAATAACCCAGGCATTAATATAGAAAATATAGAAAGGCAAACGAGCAGTAATCCGTTTGAACTTTAGAAATTTATTTTTGAGTTAATCGCTAGAGGAAGTTGAAAAATGAAGGTACTGCCTTTGCCCAATTCGCTACAAACACTTAACTTGCAGGAATGCGATCGCGCTATAGATTGTGCGATCGCCAACCCCAATCCTGAACCACCAGTGTTACGAGAGCGATCGCTCTGTACCCGATAGAAGCGATCAAAAATATGTTTTTGATGTTCTGGGGCAATACCAATACCCGTATCTTTAACTTTAATTAGAGCATCAGAGGCATCGCGCTCTAAAATAACCGTAACTTGACCATCTGAAGGGGTGTGTTGAATAGCATTGACGATCAAATTATAAACTAGGCGATATAATTGGTCGCAATCACCACTTACGTTGAGAGGTTTTTTCACCCTAAATTCATTCGTCAGCGTTATTTGATTAGCGATCGCCAATGGTTCTAATTCCTCGACTAAATCACTAACTAAATCGTTTAAACAAAAAAGTTCGCGACGTAAAGGAATTGCTTTTCGATCCATCCGAGCCAAGAGTAATAAATCGGCAACCAGTTGAATCAGTCTTTTATTTTCTCGCTTGATCGTAGTTAAGATATCTTTTGTTTCTTGTGGATCTAGATCGACTAACAGTGCTGATTCTATCGTTGCTTGCGTAGCGGCTAAAGGCGTTCTCAACTCATGTGCAGCATCGGCTGTAAACTGTTCTATTTGTTGATAGGAGCGGTAAATCGGTTGCATTGCTAAACCAGCTAGCCACCAGCTAGCAAAACCTACGAGAATTAATGAAGTTGGTAATCCCAATAGCAGAATCAATTTTACTCTACCGAGATAATCTTCAAAGTCTTGAAGGCTGCGTCCAACTTGAAAA
>JBJOPG010000407.1:0-2701 GCA_046050865.1 Cyanobacteriota bacterium | reverse complement strand
TGTTTGAAATTGAGTATCTGACAGATAAAAACGGTCAACCCAAGGCGGTTGTAATTCCGATTGAGGTTTGGCAACGGATATTTACAGAAGAATCGGTTTCGGAAGCTGAGTTATCCGAGGGGTTAGAAGATTATTGTCTCAACAAGGCGATGGATGAAGCTAAAGACTCTCCTTTGTTAGATCGTGCAGCAGCCTTAGAGTTCTTGGAGGAGCAGCTTGAAGGTTGAATATCGCCAACTTTTCTTAAAGGATTTGAAGAAACTAAAAAAGCAACCTGTATATCAGCGAGTTTTAAGTCTAGCTTTTGAAATTCTCCCCAATACTGAAGATTTAAAAGATTTAAGTAATGTCAAAGCAATGAAAGGTTATCCCAATCGCTATCGCGTCCGCATTGGTGATTACCGTGTTGGCATAGAAGTATCTGGTGATCAGTTAGAAGTGATGCGCGTCCTCCATAGACGAGAGTTTTATCGTTATTTTCCTTGATTTTGAAGAACGATCGCTAAAGCTTTGCAAAAATTGAGTTGATATTTTGGGCAATCTAATAATAAATTGTTCTATTGTTTTTTGAAACTATGAGTGCAGAAACAAAAAAATATGAGGGTTATTGGTGGTTACCTGAAAATCCTGACGAGAAAGTAACAGGCAGCTTATCTATAAATTCTATAAATCGACGAGAAGGCATCGAACTAAGAATCATTGGCTCTTTACAGTCACCGCATTCTTCTTCTAGTGATCGAGCTTCTCCGGAAATTATTTTAGGTCAAGCAATAAATGGAAATTTGATTACACTTATAGACCCAATTCGTACAAACTCACAATCTAATTCAAGCAATTTCTCTGTTGATTTATCAGCTTGTACTTATAGAGCGCAAGTAGCAATTATCGGAAAAAGACACTTTAATTCAAAAGAAGATGTTGTTTTTACATCTGCTGATATTAGATTTAGTTTGTTAGATGAATGGCTTTGTCAGTCAGGATTTAGTGAAGAGAAAAAAACTAATGAGCAAGGTCATCATACCCAGTTTAATCTTAAATATGAGTATCTAGAAACTATAGAATTTAATATAGATTCTATTGATTTAAAATTTAAAACCAAATATGTTTTAGATAGACATCATAAATATTTGTATTTAAAATATGAAATTTCCCAGAAGTCATTTTTTAAAGTCGAACCTGGGCATCCTCAAAATCTTGATTGGTACAATAATATATTTGAGAGTTTACGTAGATTTATAACTGTTTTAAGCGGATTTCCAGTTTCAATCACTGATATTATTACTTATGGAAATGAATATTTTATTGATAAGTGCATAAAAACTGAAAATTTTAATATTAATCATCAATTATTCAACAATTTTATTGAAACTTTTGATAAGCATCCTAATGACTTACTAACTCGTTTAGATCATATTGGAATCGAACTGCCTGTTATATTAAATAATTGGTTTGAGAAAAGTGAAATATTAGAACCAGCAATTATTTTGTATGTTGCTACATTATCTATAGATTTAGGATACTCTGAATTTCGTTTCTTAAATTATGCACAAGCTTTGGAAGCATTACATCGTAGAGTGTTTGGTGGAAAATATTTGACAGATGAAGAATATCAACCTGTTTGCAAAATTATTACAAATAGTATTCCAAAATCTGTTGAAACAAGTCATCGCGATTCCCTCAAAGGAAGAATTAAATATGGTCATGAATTTTCTCAAAGAAAAAGAATTAAATTATTATTAGATGAAGTATGGGAAGATTGTCTAGATGAATATATAGATAATAAGGATGTTTTTATCGATAAAGTTATTAATACAAGAAACTATTTAATTCATTACGATTCTGTTTCAGAACGGCAAGCTGCTAAAGGAGCTGAAATTTTTTACATTGCAGAACAACTAAAAATCATACTTATAGCTCACATACTACTTCAGCTTGGTATTCCTAAAGAAATTGTCTATAGAGATATCAAAAGATTTGCTAGTTTTGAATATTTGAAACTTAAAAAGTAATAACATCATTGGCAACATTATGAAAATGCTTCATTCAGTCATAGCTTAATTCGGTTAAATGTCTGCGATGGCTGAAATAGTCGATTTATGCTGCTAGGTATTCGGCAACAACTTCATCAATCTTTTCTCGCAAGCGATCGCCTGTCTACTGTCTATGTCTAATTCATCTTGATTCCTAATACCTGAGTATGAGCGCCTCTGGCTTGGGTCACACCAATAGTTCTCTCGGAGGCTTCAATCATCGGACGACGCAGACTCACCACGATAAACTGGGCTTCCTGTGCCTGTTGTTTCACCATCCGCGATAGTTTTTCCACATTGGCACCATCGAGAAACATATCTACTTCGTCAAAGGCATAGAAGGGGGAAGGGCGATATTTTTGGAGGGAAAAGATAAAGCCCAAGGCAGTTAAGGATTTTTCTCCCCCAGACATGGAACTGAGTTTCTGTACAGGTTTACCTTTGGGGTGAGCAACCAAGTTCAAACCACCGTTGAAAGGATCGTTTTCATCTTCTAACTGGAGATGCCCATCCCCGTCGGATAGTTCGGCATAGATTTTTTGGAAGTTCTCATTCACCGCATCATAGGATTCTTTGAATGCCCGTAAACGGAGGGTGGTAAATTTCTCGACCCGTAGCAGTAATTCGGTTCTTTCTGCTTCAATGGTGTCTAGTTTATGGGAAAGTTCCTG
>JBJOPG010000406.1:0-3269 GCA_046050865.1 Cyanobacteriota bacterium | reverse complement strand
AATACTTTCTAGAACAACATTATATTAATCGCTTTTTTTAGGATTGTCCTCTATTGTCTTGATTTGCTGAACAATCTCCGCTACTTTTAGTTGTACAGCGGCAGGACTATAATTGGCGATCGCCTTAGAAGCATTGCTAGAGAGTTTTTGCCAAAGATCGGCATCAGTATAAAGACGGATAATTTGTTGGGCAAAGTCCAGGGCATTATTAGCCGCTAAAATATGCTCCTCTGCCACGAGGTTCATTCCTTCCATGCCGATGTGAGTAGAAACTACGGGCAGGCTATATTCCAAACTCTGTCCAATTTTACCCTTCATTCCCGCCCCATATCTGAGAGGGGAGACGGATAATTTATGGCTGAGAAAATAGGGACTAACATCGTCAATATAGCCAGTAACGGTAATGCGATCGCTCCCTAAAGCCAAAACTTCGGGACTAGGATTGTGACCCAACAAGGTCACCTTAATGTCAGGGTTAATCTGCCAGACAAAAGGCATAACTTCTTGGCAAAGCCATAGTACCCCATCCACATTAGGGGCATGATTGTAGCTACCGATAAATAAATGCCCTCCCGTTGCGCAAAATGGGGAATCTCATCTTGATAGGTGCGATGAATATTCGGGATCACCGCTACTTGTTCGATGCCTTGAGCTTCCAAAATCTTTTGTTCCATGGTGGTCACAGTAATGGTTAGATCCGCCTGCTGAGCCATGTTTAATTCTTTTGCTTGCATCTCGACCCATTCTTCTTTGGGGTACTGGCTGGGATCAATGCCCCAGGCTCTTTTAAGCCGCAAGTAGTGTAAATCAACCGTATCGTAAATCAGCTTGATTTCTGGCTGCCGTCGGATCAGGGAGGCGTATTTTTGATTTAGTTCAGGACGACAAGTCCAAGCCAAATTAATCAACTTTAAGCGGGACTCGATTTGCTCCTCAATTGTTTTACCATAGCCAGACTGAGTATACAAAACCTCAATCTGTAAATTTTGCAAGACGGAAACATAGGGTTCTTCCTTCACCCCATTATCCGCGACAAAAATAACGTGATAATTTAAAGCCTTGAAGATTTTTAAGAGTTCAAATAGCCGACGGGAACCCGATTCGCGGTCATAGCTAGGCATATAGCTATCAATCACTAAAATAGTTTCCTGACCTAAATGCCTGGTTGCTGCTAGAGGTACATGATCAAGACCTACATTCGCCAAGTAATGATCTTGGTTTAAGTTGTCTTGCCACTTCTCCCTAAACTTAAGGGCATTAACGGCTTGATATTTTTTCGTGCCACTGGTGATGGAAGTTCCCGAACTAATTCCTTCATGGTGAATTACCTCAGACTTTGGTTGATACATCACCTTCATCCCCAACTGGTGGCGAATGGCAAAACACAGGTCGGTATCTTCATAGTAAGCGGGGGCAAACTCCGTGGCAAAGCCTTCTAAGGAATCAAAGACCGCTTTTTTGACCATCAAACTAGCACCAGAACAATAGTCTACGGGACGGAGGTAATTATATTCAGGGGCAAGAGAATTTGCCTGTCTACCGTAGTTCCAGCCTGAAGCATCTTGCCACACAATGCCCCCTGCTTCCTGGAGAATTCCCTGGGGATAGATTAGTTTAGAACCTACTGCCCCCACTGTTTGATCAGCCGCTAAAACTTTTACTAGACTGGCAATACAGTTAGGTTTAATCTCCGTATCGTTGTTGAGAAAATAAAGATATTTCCCTTTGGCGATCGCCGCTCCTTGGTTACAAGCGGCAATAAAACCTTGGTTAAGGGGTTGATTAATTAAATTGATTGCCGTCAGCGGGGATAACAATGCTGCGGTTTGATCCGTGGAACAATCATTGACCAGAATAATTTCCACAGGAATCGCTTGATCGTAGTTCAGGGCGATCGCCTTCAGACATCGAAGAGTGTAGTCTAATTGGTTATAGACAGGAATAATGATGGACACTTTTGGGGTATCACTATGGGGTAAAGTCCCCTGTAACTCCTTCGTAAAAGCTCCATAATCATTAATGGGCAAGGCATAGCTACCAGAAAAGCCATCCTGATAATGTTGAATTTTGCTCAGAACTTCGATATTCTTCGGTTGGATCTGGAGCGCCATTTGATAGGTGACTAGAGCCTGATCGGAACTCCCTGACTCGGCTAAAACATCCCCTAACTTAAGATACAAAGCTAGGTTACCTTTATCGATCGCCAAAGCCTGATGATAGGGTTCAGGATTCTGAGGATCTTGGGCAATAGCCAGCCTAAAATGAGTCAATGCTGAGGCACGGTCTTGTTGACTACGCCGATAAAAAGCATTCCCCAACTTTTGCTGTATTTGGGGTAAATCAGCTTGCAGTTTTACTGCCTGTTGATAGCTGGCGATCGCTTCTGACCATTGCTCTAGCTTGCCATAGGCTTCGGCGAGATTGTAATAAGACCAGGAAAAATCGGGTTTGAGTTTAATTGCCTGAAGATAGGTAGGAATCGCTTCTGACCATCTTTGTAACTGGATTAAGGCATAACCCAAATTATTATAAGACCAAGAATAATCCGTCTTGAGGGCGATCGCCTGGCGATAAGCCGTAACGCCCTCCGACCAGCGCTGTTGTTGGCTTAATACTTCTCCTAATTCATGACAGGCTTGACCATGGTTGGGGTCGATTTGTCTGGTTTTTTGGTAGCAAAGTGCCGCTTTTGCCCATTGCTGTTGGCGGTGATAAACATTCCCTAAAGCAAAATATAGTTCGGGATGCTGTTGCTGTTTTAAACCTGCCAAATAGCACTTAATAGCCTGGTCTAGTTGACTTAATTGATTCAATAATCGACCCAACACCAGATAAGCATCAATCAATTCAGGCTGTTGTTGAATTACTCGACGATAGCAGTCAAGAGCTGACTTGTAATTTCCTTGATCAGCAAAATTTTTCCCTTGAGCTAAATATTGTGGTGCGTTGAGAGCAACTTCCTGGAGTGAGATTTGGCTCTGGCTAACCTTCTCGAATAGGCTCTGCCTCTGATTTGCGATCGCCTCAGCAGTAGCTGTATTTTTAAGCGATGAAGGCACGATGGAGTGATGTTGTGGCTCAGATAATTTTACAGTCTGAGAAGGAGCTGAGGGCAAGGACAAATCTGAACCCAGATTATCAAGATTACCAATACCATTAGTCAACTGTAAAATCCGACGACAGTATTTAGCTGCTTCCGACCATAATTCCAAGTTTTCGCAGAGCTTGACAATTTCTCTATAGGTTTCAACTCGCTGGGGTTTGACTTT
>JBJOPG010000405.1:0-2708 GCA_046050865.1 Cyanobacteriota bacterium | reverse complement strand
ATGTCATCATCGACAATCATGATCTTTTTGCCCAAAGAAGAATACTGGGCTGCGGTTTGACACAGGGCAATAATCTGCTGAGAATTCACTGGTTGAGTTAAAAAGAACTTGCCCCCATGTCTGGCAACTACTAACCGATCTTGGAAGCGATCGCGATCGGCAACGACAATCACGGGGATGGATGGTGTTAATAGTTTAAATTCCGCAATTAAAGCTAAATATTCTCCTTTGGAGGCAGATGCTAAATCCTCCTCAGCAAAGAATATTAAGACGGCATGAGGAAGTTGCTGATGGTTCTTTTGCCTGGCTGTCAGCCAATCTTGCACCTCCCTGGGTTTAGCAATTACCTGAGTGCGGATGCCCTGTTGGGTTGCCTCAGCAACCAGTTGTGCAATTAACTGCTGATCATGACTAACAATTAACAGTAATGGCGAGTCATCTGCTAATTTTTGCGCTATTTGAGCTGCAATCCGAGTTTTATTGCCTAATTCTTTAGTCAACGCTGCTAATTTATCAGCTAGCAAGGATAATTTGGGAGAGTTTTGTGTCAGATCATCTTGGAGTTGCTGTTCGATTTCTTTGGCTAATTGGGCAGCTTGATCTAAGCCGAATTGACCTAAATTCCCCGCCAAACTATGAGCAGTCAGAATTGCACCAAGGCGATCGCTGATCTCCAGATTGCCCAGACTAAGAGCCTTGATGGTCTGTTCTAAAGAGGCTAGTTGTTGTTTTCTTTGACCTTGATATTTTGACCAAATTACGGTTAAAGCGGTTAAATGTTGCGATGACTTATCTGATTGCTCAACGGAATTTGAGGCGGAGATTGACGGAATTGCCCTCTCTTCTCTTCCAAAGTCATTGACAGGAAAAGCTTTTAAACAATAACCCTGCCCTCTAACGGTGGTAATTAAATCATCAGGAAAATTTACTGTCTTTAACTTGTGGCGCAAGCGTCGCAAGTGGGATCTTACCGTTGCCTCGACAGGATATTCACTTGATGACCATAAGCGTCCAATAATATCTTCGACGGAAAAAACTTCTTGACTGTGACGCATAAAAAGCTCTAACAGGCGATATTCTTTGGCTGTTAAGGATAATGAGCGTCTTTGATAGGTGATTTCACTCGTACAAGAATTGAGAGCTAAATCTCCCCAACGCAACACGGGTAAAAAATCACAATGTATGCGCCGTAATAATGCCCGAATTCTCGCCTCTAATTCTTCTACATCAAAAGGTTTACAGATATAATCATCAGCGCCAGCATCCAGACCAGCAATTTTATTTTGACTCCCACTACGAGAGGTTAACAAAATAATGGGGGTGTCATCATCATGGGCGCGAAAACGCTGGCATAGCTGAATTCCGTCTAATTTGGGCAAAGACCAGTCGAGAATAATTAGATCATACTGATAGGTAGAGGCATAAACCCAGCCCTGCTCTCCATCCGTTGCCACATCGATCGCATAGTTTTGCTGGGATAAAGTTTTAGTTAATAATTCCACTAAAATTTGATCGTCTTCAATTAATAATATTTTCATTACTTATCGGGTCAAATTTAATCATAAATTTTATAGTTGCAATTTATAGTTTCCACCCCAAGATTTTGGCTATTTGACTAGCAAGGGTCATAGAATTAAAAGGTTTGGTAATGACATCAACCACCCCTAAACTTTGAAACTGATTTTTTTCTTCCGCTTGGGCTTTAGCCGTGAGAAAAATTACGGGAATAGCACTAGTTTTGTGATTGCTTTTTAACTGGGACAAGGTATCAATGCCGTCCATCTCCGGCATCATCACATCCAATAAGATCACGTCAGGCTGTTGACTTTGGGCTAAATCAATTCCCTCGGCACCAGAAGAAGCGATCGCCACCTGCCAGCCCGATTCAATTTCAATACCCACTTGCACCACTTCTTGAATAGTTTCTTCATCGTCAATCAGCAAAATACTTTTTTTAGTCATGGCGATCGCTCTCCCGTTGCCTCAGTTCAGGTAAAGTAAAATAAAAACTGCTGCCTTGGTCTAAGGAACTTTCTGCCCAGATTTTTCCTCCATGTCCCTCCACGATCTGACGACAAATTGCCAACCCCAAACCAGTACCACCCTTTTTGCGAGAATCAGAAGAGTCCACCTGTTGAAATCGCTCGAAGATGGTTTCTAGGCGATCGCTGGGGATACCTTGTCCTTGATCCTTGACCTCAAAGGTAATGAAGTCAAGGGGCTCTCCCCCGAATGAATTCGGGCGGTCACGTTTTGAGTGGGAAGATTCCCACTCAAAAGCTGACCGAGGCTTGTACGCCCCGTCAGTTAATTGAGGTTTATTGCCACTTTGAACTTGGGGTTGGGTATCGGCGGAAATCACTACCTTACTGTGACTAGGTGAAAATTTAATGGCGTTACTCACCAAATTAGTCAGAGCTTGCACAATATAATCTCGATCTGCCCAAACTAGATAATTATTCGGTTCAAAGGAAAGCTGAATCGATTTTTCTTGAGCTAAAGTTTTCATTGCCTTGACTCCTTCGACCATCAATTCTTGGGCTTTCCAGGCTTGTTTATTCATGGTAATTTTGCCCGACTGAATTCGCTGAAGATCAAGCACATTATTGACTAGGTGGACTAAGCGTTCCGTCTGTTCATCCGCAATTTTAAGCATTCGCTCTCCCTGACCCGAAAGACTACCTAACTTGCCCGTGGCGAGAATTTTC
>JBJOPG010000404.1:0-3838 GCA_046050865.1 Cyanobacteriota bacterium | reverse complement strand
TTCGGGATCGATGGGGAGATAGATGGCATTCAGCTTATGAATTGCCAAAAGAGCAATTAAAAGTTCAAATCCAGCATCTACCAGCACTCCTACGCAATCCTGAGGCTGAACCTGTTGACTAGCAAGATAATGAGCTAACCGATTAGCTTTGAGGTTGAGTTCTCCGTAGGTTATTTGTTCCCCTGTCAAGGTCAACCTCGCGGCTAAGGAATGGGGAGACTCTTGGGCATACCGTTCAAAATGACGATAGATAGGGATAGAGGAGCATAGGGATCGCTCAACCGCCTTGACCGCTTCTACTGCTCCAGGCAATACTTCCGCTGTTACAGGGTTAGCATCTAAGATCGGTGCTAACGAGTCAAGATGATTCAAGCTGTCGGTGGCAAGAAGTAAATTCTGGTTCATAACAGTTACAAGTTCAGTAGAATAAGGAGATGATGGGTAAAATATTGTTCCCAAGTAACCTGTGGGAATAGCTTTATACCAATTTCAAAAGAATTTGAAAAAAGAAGGCGACACATACTTTTTGCAAGGGCGAACAGCGGTTCGCCCTTACGATGTATCTGTAGTGAATACCCTTTAATTTGGTTTTAGATGGTTAGACGAGATTTGACTTTTGGTTCAATTGGTTTGATTACTGGCTTGTTCAACAACATTGGATGTGCTGAAGACGCTTCTTCACTTGTCTGTTGGATAACTCCACGACGAATTTGGTCTAGCTCGATTGATTCAAACAAGGCTTGGAAATTGCCTTCGCCAAATCCCGGATTACCCTTTCTTTCGATTAACTCGAAAAAGATTGGTCCAATAATTTCTTTGGTGAAAATTTGTAATAATGTTCCTTCTCCTTCTACTTCACCATCAATTAAAATACTCATTTCTCGTAGCGCCGCCAAATCTTCTTGATGATGGGGAATACGTCTGGGGATTAAGTCGTAATAGGTATCAGGAGTTTGTTGAAAGACAATTCCTGCTGTTTTGATGTGACTGACTACACTATGAATATCACGACAGCCTAAGGCAAGATGTTGTATTCCCTCGCCGTTATAACGTTCTAGAAATTCAGCAATTTGTGATTGTTCATCTTGAGATTCGTTGAGAGGAATGCGAATTTTACCACAAGGACTGATGATTGCTTTGCTACGTAAGGCAGTATGCTTGCCTTGAATATCGAAATAGCGAATTTCGCGGAAGTTAAATACCTGCTCATAAAACCTACCCCAGGCTTCCATGTTTCCCCGAAAGACATTGTGAGTTAGATGGTCAATATAGGTGATAATAGGGGAATTTAAAGGGATTTGACCAGTGGGGGCAAAATTTTGCGCAAAAAATGCTTCGGAGGTTTGTTGATCTAAAAGATAGATTTTGGAACCGCCAACTCCTTCAATGGCTGGTAAATCATAATCATTCTGAGCAACTTCTGTGGCTCCCCGTTTGACGGCTTCCATTAGTGCTAATTCAGAGTTAGCAACTCGAAAACTCATACCACAAATTCCTGACCCATGCACTGCTTCAAAGGCTGCCGCTTCTGTCTGAGGTTCTGCATTGATCACAAACTTGAGGTCTCCTTGTTCTAACAACAGGATATTTTGCTGAAGATGACGATGAGTGACAACAAATCCAAATTTAGTAAAAATGTCAATTAGCGATTGGGGATCTTGAGCAGTAAATTCAATAAAGTCAAAACCATTAGTGCTGATAGGATTATGATGAATCATATTATTAATTAAAATTAGTTTAAATATTTGTGTAGTGAATTTAAAGACAATTAACAAAGAGAAACAAGTTAACTTAAAATTATAAAAATGCTATTTCTAAACATCTGTGGAAACTACCCCTAAAAGTTTTAAATTATAGTTATCAATTTGTTGTAATGCCCTGTTGAAAAATGACTTTTTGCTTTTGTTAATTGCTACTGTCATTACAATTCCGTCCGTATAAGTAGCCATGAAACTAGTGTCTATACTCTCCAAGATAGGTGCCGCATTATAAATTACTAGATCAAATGATTGTTGAAATTCTTCGATCAATTTTGGCATGCGGTTAAAGGTAACCTGCTCAATAGAATTCGTTGACAATTGTCCAGAAGTCAAAATGAATAAGTTAGGACAATGGGCCATTTGTTGAATAACATCCGCAGAATTCATCTGATTGGATAAAAGATTGCTTAATCCTTTTTCGTTAGACAAACTAGTGTGTTGATGTAGTAGAGAAGCAGATAAATTAGCATCGACTAACAAAACTTTTTGACCTGCGGCTGCGGCGGTTTTCGCTAAATTTAAAGCAATTATGACCGTAGACTCATCCTCTTTTACGGCTGAGGATACCAAGACGGAACCTATAGCTGGAGCACTATAACGCATACGAAGATTAGCATAAAGAGATTTGAAAGACTCCACCACCACATTCTCAGATTGAGGGCTATCTTGAATTCCCGATGTCAGTAACGGCAGAGACAATTGCTCAGGAATGCCTTGTAAGGTGATAGTTTCTAATAAAGGAGACTTAATTGTGTCTTCAATATCCTCAGCGGAATAGAAAGTGTTATGGAATTTTCTCGGAATCTGAGACTAAAATTGGATCGCCATTTGCATCCTTGATTAGTTGTGGTTCTGATACTATTTCCCAGGGAATCTGACTTTGAGCTAATTCAACTCTCAAATTATCTTTTTGAGTTAAAAGTTGCTGTAGAGTTTGAGTGGCGATCGTTAATTCCTGTTGAAGTTTAGTGTATTGACGAGATACTTGGGGAATTTTGAGGGCTTGTTGTTCATATTCATTAATTGTTTTGGCAAGAGTTTGATTTTGTACTTCCAAAAGCTGCACTTGACTAATTGCATCAACTAACTGCTGAGTCATGCCTAAAAGGATCGTATTTTGCAAGTTGAGCAATGGTGAGCTACTAATCGCAACTGAAGAATTTCCTCTCAAAATCCTTTGTTTTTCTTTGTCTAACAGCTTAAGTAAGTTCTGTTGCTTATCTTCCAGTTTTTGGATACTAGGAGTATCAGCTTGAAAGCGAGCAGATTCAATAGAAATTTCACTTTCTGTTTCTTTATATTTTTGGAGTAATAATTGATAATTAGGATCTTCACTTAAAGTCGAAACGACAATTGCTTCTTCAGGACTAATTTTTAGTTGCTGCTGTAAGCTTATTTTTAACGCTTTTTGTTGATTTAGTTGAGTTTGAGTTTCTACTTGTTGTGCTTTGAGCAAACTAATTTGTGCTAATAAATCTTCTCCTTTAGTTTCAGGATTAATTAGTTTATTTTGCTCTTGTAAATTTTGTAGATTTACTTGTAGACTATTAACTCGACTGTATAATTCAGGCAACTGTTGTTCAATGAATTCAACTCCTTGACCAATATGAGATTTACGCTCATCTAGAGAATAATCCAAGTATTTTTCAGAAACTGCTTCTAAAACCAACTGAACTAGTTTTGGATCTTCATTTTGATAATTTACTTTGATAATTTTTGTTTGATCCACTTTACTCGGACCACTACTTTTAACAGTTAATTCTTCCGCTACTCTCTCGATGGTCAATTCTTCAAGAAGCTTTTCTATAGTCATCTCTGGATACTGAGTTTGTATCTTTGCTACGACAGAAGACAACATTTTAGGGCTTTTTAAAAGAGCAATAATTGTTGGGTAGTCCATCTCAAATTCTGGCGCATTAATCGGCTTGGTTGCACCAGTAAGATTGCTAGGGTCAGTTAATTTTGCTTCGGAACTAGCAGGTTCAACTAATATTTGAAAAGCACCTTCATAACTAGGCAAGCTAGTACGATTACCAAACCAAACCCCAGTAGTAATTATACTTGCGATGCCTACTATT
>JBJOPG010000403.1:0-2724 GCA_046050865.1 Cyanobacteriota bacterium | reverse complement strand
TCGCCCCAGTGCTACTAGCTCGCTATTTAATTGTTCTTTTGTCGCCAGCAATCGTTCTTTTTGATGCTCTTGTTCTCGGTCTAATTCTAACTGCTGCTCTAGCTCTTTTACCCCAGCTATAAGCAGTTTTGATGATTGCGACCATTCGTCTTGGTTGAACGTCTCGGAATTTAGCCTGTCTATCGCAGCTTGCAATTTAGGAATAACCTGTTTGTTAATTAGCTCTTTTCTTCCTCCTGCAAGATAAAAACAGTCAGCGTCAAAACGAGTGCCCAATCGATCCAGCACATTACCAACAGCACGATTATTAGTACTGGTTACAAAAGTCAAATTGCTTTCATCAAAACCTGTAGATGCCAATTGATAACCCCGCTCGACTACAGATACAGCGATCTCGTGTAGCAATAAAGTCGTTTTGCCATTTCCTGGGGGTCCGATGACCGCAGTGAGAGAATTTTGTCTTTGGTGTTTGAGAGCGATCGCCTGGTCTTGGTTGGGAGGGTCAGTGAAAAATGCTCCAAAGAATAATTCCTCATGACGAAGCGGTTCGGGTTGTCCGAACAGATACTCATAAGCAGGATGATCGGGAAATGCCCAACTAGCAAAAGATTGTGAGCTAATTTTTTGTAAATCTTTTTTCAAATTGTAGTTGGCGGGGACAAAATCAAAACGCAGTAAATAAGGTGAAGGCTTTAAAGACAAAGAGGAAAATGGCAGCTCGACCAATTCCAGAAAATCTTGCAATGTTGAGAAAGGATGTTTAAAGGTAGTCTCTAAAAAAACTTTTAGTCCTTCTTTAGTTACTAGGATTTCTACTTCTTCTTCGTCCAGTTGCAATAACTCCATTAAATTAGGAATAACTGGCTGAAAATTATATTCAGTTAAATCCCAACCTCGACTGCGAAACTTGCCGAGAAAGATAGAAGATACGTCAATAGTAAAGAGGGGACGAAACTGTCTTTGTTTTTTTGAGACTTGATAAATTTTGGGAAAAGCTAAGGCAACTTTGGTTTCTGGCTGATTAGAAAGAGCTGTGGCAGAAAAATATTGCTTTTTTAGTTCTTGAAATAATGGTTTTGACAGCAGTAAATTATCTCCGACTAGAGAAATTTCCTTATCCCAAATATTTGGTCCTAAAGGTGTAGTGGCATCAACACTAGCATTGCTCAAATCTTCTAAGTAAATATAGTCGAGCCATGCTGATAACAGCATTTTTATTTTCGCCGTCTCTGACATAGGCATTAATTATCCTTAATTACTCCAACATGAATGAAAAACTTTCTTTACTATGACGAATGACCGCGTTAGGCAGTGTTACGCTGCCTTTAGCCTAACGCAATTCTCATCTCTTCGTATTTCTCCGTGAACAGATGGAATCCTCATCTTGCCCGCATTCTTTCCCGATATGCGAAGCGGTATCCTTTAGGACACTCACCCGAAGCGGCTAGAGTGCGGGGCTGCTGTTGTAAAAGCTCAAATAATTCTCAAAGCACGGATTGAGGGAACACTAAAATTTGGTTACGTCTTAGTTGAATCGATTAAGGCTTCTAGTTTGTTTAACAGAGTTTCTAGCTGTTTGCGCTTTTTTTTATCTGACCAAATACGGTTTTTCTTGACCTGTTGATAAACAGCTTTGAGACGGTCTGGTATTTCTTGTGGTTGGTCTGGCGAAGCCGATCCTAGTGACTTGATTCTTTCTTTGATTTGGCTGAGGGAAAGCTGCTGGTCAATCGCTTCGGCTAGTAAAGCCGTTCTTGATTCTTCATCTTTGAGGGAGGCGATCGCCTTGGCTTTAGTATAAGCAATTTGACCAGAACATAGAGCTAACTTAATATCTTCTGGGAGATTTAAGAGTGGCAATCTGTTTTTAACAAACGATGACCAATTCATTAATCCCAAGCTGTTAAAGACTTCTTCAACCATCGAGAGTTCTGATGAGGCGATGTTTGACTGAGGAGATTCATTGTTTCCCATAACGTTATGGGAAGATTCTAAATGAGCATCTTTTAAGTCAATTATTGGCTCATCAGCTCGCTCGTCATCTCGATTTTTTAACCCTTTTTGCAGCCGATAGAGAGTTCGGGGAACTTCTTCAAGATCGCTCTTGAATTTAATTGCTAACAATTGGAGAATTCCTTCAGTTTCTTCAAGCGGATTTAGATCTTCCCTTTGCAGATTCTCAATTAGGGAAATTGCCCAGGCTGATTCATCATCAAGTTCTTTGACAACTACTGGTACTTCAGACAACCCCGCTTCTGTTGCTGCGCGGTAACGTCTTTCTCCTGCTACTAATTCGTATCCTCCTTGGGACAGAGGACGCACTAATAAAGGTTGTAAGATACCGTGAAGTTTGATCGAGGCTACTAGTTCCTGTAAGGCGATTGGGTCAAAATAACGTCTGGGCTGTTCTGAAGGTCGATGAATATCAGACAGCTTAACTAATGAAGAATCGGCTGACTTAAGATTAGCTTCAGTCTCAGACAACCAACTAGGCGGGAGCGTGGTAATTTTACCGCTAAAGACTTTGTTACTTTTGCGAGGACTCATAGTTATCGGGGGAAAATCAGATTATAGAGACACTAATGACTGGGCAATTTTATCTAGCAGAGCGACAGCGGGATGTTTAGGGGCATAAACAGCTAATGGCGATCGCTCTTCACTTGCATCAACAAAAGCCGTAGCACGAGGAACGGGAGGAAAAACCTGACCCCAAGAACTAAGTTG
>JBJOPG010000402.1:0-2860 GCA_046050865.1 Cyanobacteriota bacterium | reverse complement strand
CCTAAAACCTGCTGATAAACAGCAAGAATTACCATTTCAATGTCCCCCAGCGTTGCCTTGGGAAGTAGTTCTACGGGATTGAAATCACTAAAGGCTGATGTTCCTAGACTAGATGCTGCCGTTGTAATAGCCACCTACAATTCTCCTTATAATAACTTGCAACGGAATTTAAAAAATATGGGGGTTAAAAATAAAGGGAAATAAACATGCCGTTTAGAATTTCTCGGTATTCCCTATATTACTGCTTATGCAGTTGCTCGAAATAATCGACAAAGCTATGTATTAGAAAGATCTGCCGATTTTCCCGAGCAACAGATTCAACTAAAGTGCATTGATAATATAGTCAATGTAAGAGTTTGCTTCAAGTGCAGGATCGCCACTCAAGCCATGATTAGCCTTGATATATTTCAGAGCTTCAGCATACCAGCTAGGAACCAATTCAAAACTGCTGTGCATTTCAGATAGACCAGCTAAGAGAAAATCATCAGCAGGACCAGTACCGCCTGCAATTAAACAGTATTGAATCATGCGAATATAATAGCCAATGTCTCGCAAGCACTTGGCTTTACCACGGGCATTCGATGCATAATTATTGCCCTGCATAGTAGTAGTGTAGGGAAATGCTTGATAGACAGCATTAGCAGCACCTTCAGCTAATTGGTCGGCTTTAGCACCGATCGCCTTGGCTGCTTCTAAATCTGCTGTAGCCAACCGTAGACGACCAAAGGCTACTTGAAGTTCTACGTTACCCAAGTAACGTCCTTGAGAATCAGCAGCTGCAACTGCTTCAGTTAATTGTGTCTTCATCGGAATAATGTCTCCGTAGTATTGTTAGAAAGTTTTAAATAGTTCTAACTAGATAATGCTATATCCAGTAAGAATTTTAGACAGAATGTATCCTGGTCACAGGGACTGAATAACAAAAGGTGCTGCCTTAGCCAACTGCTGCTGCTGCCCGATCAAAATAACCAGATAATTCAGCCATCAAAGAACTACAATCACCTTGAGTTACCCCATTTCTGTCATTAGCTAAGGCGATCGCAGCTTCCTTCATCTTGATAATGCTGTTTGCCACGGAAGGACCTGGAACTCCAAGAGCTACATAGGTTTCACGCAAGCCATTCAAACAACGATCTTCTAATACGCTGGCATCCCCTAGAAATATCGCATAAGTGACATAGCGCAGAATGATATCCATGTCGCGCATACATGCAGAAACTCGACGGTTAGTGTAAGCATTTCCACCAGGAGCAATCAACTGAGGCTGCTCTTCAAACAATATGCGAGCTGCATTAGTGACGATCGCCGAGGAGTTACTGGTAATGCGGTTGACTACATCAGTGCGTTTAGCACCATCTTTGACGACAGCCATCAGAGCATCAATTTGAGCATTGGTCACTAGCTGACCGCGGCTGTCTGACTGAGCAACAACCTTAGTAAAGGCATCTAACATCAATATTTCTCCTAAAAATATTAAAAAATTGGCACCAAACGTAGATCATATGAGTAGATCATATGAAAACTGAATTTCTAGCTTGAATCAAAAACTGTGTACGCAGTTATCGTTAGAAGTAAGTATTAATAGCGTTGATTAAACTCTAACAACTCGGCTCAAAAACGCTATAGCTTTTGAAGATAGAAGGTTCAGTGACATTTGGATGATCTAATTCAATCAAAGTGTTTGTGCAATCTTCGTGCAAACATGGCTCTTAAAAATAAAGTTTTGTTTGCTTTTATAACGATAACTTTATTAAGTTTATTATTCACCATCTTTGAGAGAGCAAATTAAGAGGGAAGAGCAAGAAATAAATAGTATTCGTGGAATAAATAACTATCGAGAAATAGGCTTGCTTCTGTCGTAAAACCATATGTAAAAGCAGAAAGCGTGGTAGATTGCCAGCTCGAATACCAGTTTCTTCAGGTTAAACTCTGTAACGTTTTATCCAATAAATGTTAATTCTAATTCCCTACCCCCTGTATAATTTTGGACATCAACGATTAAAGCTTTTTACTACTTTTAATATTGGGGGTTTACATAAACGTGGCTATTCCTTTATTAGCTTATTCTCCTTCCTGTCCCAACCAGCGTGTAGACGCATTGGGCGCTAGGAATGACGAGGCTATTATCTATTCAACCGACGATCTGTTTTCACCTACTGATGTAGGAAATCTGATTCAAGCTGCCTATCGCCAAATCTTTTTTCACGCATTTAAGTGGGATCAAGAAATTGTTCTAGAATCTCAACTTCGCAACAGACAGATTACAGTTCGTGACTTTATCCGTGGGTTATTGCTATCAAATACCTTTATTGACAGCTTCTACCACAAAAACAGTAATTATCGCTTTGTAGAACACTGTATCCAAAAGGTTTTAGGTCGCAAAGTTTACAGTAAGGCGGAGAAAATTGCCTGGTCGGCAGTGGTCATGACTAAAGGGGTAAAAGGATTTATTGATGAACTTCTTGATAGTGATGAGTACATCGATAACTTTGGTGAAAATATTGTTCCCTATCAGAGTCGGTTCGCAACTTTATCGCCTACGATAAACGACCCCAGGCTGGCGATCCTAGTTTGTTCCTCGCCATGGCAAAAAATATTAGCCCCAAAGCTAATAGGCAAAATGCCATTTCTGCCTTCGACATTAATATTGCTAAGTCAGTCCCTTATCGTCCTGGTTAAGGAAAATAGTATTTAGTTACAGCCGTTTTCAGTTGAATAGACTCCGTTTTTAATTAGCTTGTTCGTAGCTATCAGCTATTAGCCATTGGTGACAAGTTAAGCTAAATTATTTTTAGTCAACTACTACATTTAGTGTCTAAAACTTATCTTTACCACTAGATGTAGATCAAGTCTAATTTAA
>JBJOPG010000401.1:0-3850 GCA_046050865.1 Cyanobacteriota bacterium | reverse complement strand
CCCTAGCTGAAGCTTGTTTACAGCTTTTAGAAAATCGGATTATTCCTCAAATCTATGATGCTGTCTTGATTGATGAAGCACAAGACTTAATGGCGGATCACTGGCATTATCACCATAAACAGCCTTTTTTTTGGCTCGCTTATCAATCCTTGCGTCCCGTAAATCCTGTATCACCCCAGCAAAGAAGATTAATCTGGGCTTATGATGAATTACAAAGTTTGGGCAGTTTAAAGTTACCCGAACCTGTAGAACTATTTGGCGAAGAGTTAGGACATTTAGTCACGGGGCAATATAACCAACAGATTAACAAAACAGAAATTATCTCTCGTAGTTATCGTACACCCCAGCAGATAATTATGGTGGCTCAGGCGATCGCCCTAGGATTGCTCAGAAAAAATGGTTTGCTCACGGGTTCAATCTATCCCGAAGAATGGACAGCTTTGGGTTACACAATCACAGGAAATTGGCAGTTAGGTCATCAGATTACCCTCACCAGAGAGTTTAATTCACCCAATATCATGAGTGAACTATGGCAGGGAGAGATGATCTGCTTTGAGCGCTTTCCTTCACGGCAGCAAGAATTGACTGTCTTAGGGCAAAAACTTCAGCAAAATATCACGGAGGAGCAATTCCAGAGCGATCGCGAAATATTAATCATCGTCTTGGGTGCAGCCTACGAAGCCAACACCTTACTCAAACATACTGCCACTTTCTTGATCAACCAGGGACTCAAGATTTATCTTCCCAGTCAACGCACCTATAACTGTATCGATCCTGCGCAACAAGATAACCCCAATCAATTCTGGTATCCAGGAGCAATTACTCTGTCCACAATCCACCGTGCTAAAGGACAAGAAGCCGATTTAGTCTATCTAGTTGGTTTAGATCGCATCGCCGAATTTGATGATATATCTCTGCGTCACCAGCTCTTTACTGCTCTGACCCGAACCAGAGCCTGGGTAAATATTAGTGGGGTGGGGGACTATGCCCTCTATCAAGAATTAACTGAACTAATGAAAAGTGGCGATTGTCTGACCTTTACCGTAACTAGCCAACCCCAAAGAGAATTAAGAATTAGCGATCGCGCCAGTCTAATTCAAGGATATGCTCTAGGCAGGAAAAATATGCTCTAGGCAGGAAAAACTTTCGTCACGCCAATCTCCGACACGCCGATTTATCCCAGATGCACTTGGCAAATATTAATCTAATTGATGCCGACTTAAGTCACGCCAATCTAACAGGAACAAATTTGACTAACGCTAAACTGATCGCTGCCAATCTGAGTCATGCTAATCTAACTAATGCTAATTTGACTAACGCCAAACTTATGGGGGCAGATTTAACAGGGGCTAATTTAACGGGAACTAATTTAGATCGATAACCATTAGGGATTGTCGTCTTTTCAGGATTGGCATTAGCAACCCTACTGACTTTGTTTATTATTCCCTGTTTTTATCTGCTGTTACAGGATTTGGTGGATAGGTTTTTAGGAAAAAAGCGATCTGTTAGCAAATACAGATAATTGTATGTAACAATTAAGTTTATGTACTACTACAATAGTATTTTGTGCAAAGGAATTGTAAATTGACTACATCTCAAATGTTCTGCGACTTTCTCTCTAATTTAGCAATAGACAATGCCAAGCAAATCAGTCTTAAATATGGAGAAATTACTGCTTCATTAAATAAAAAATTCAGAGATACAGAATCAAAAAAAGCAAATAGCTTGCAAGTCGGTTCATACGGACGTTGGACGGCTATTAAAGGTATTTCTGATTTGGATATGCTTTATATCATGCCCAAAAGTAAGTGGGACGATTATAAAACTGGAAAACAATTTAAGCTCTTAACTGATACCAAAGATGCTATCAAAGCTAGATATCCCTCAACAACTGTATTTGTTGATCGTCTTGTTGTAAGAGTTTTATATACAAACTTTCATGTCGAGGTACAGCCAGTTTTTGAACAAGACGATGGAAGTTTTAAATATCCTGATAGTTATAACGGCGGTAGCTGGAAGATAACTAAGCCTCGTGAAGAGATAAGTGCAATGTCGGAATTTAACATTCAGAAAAACAAAAATCTCCGACGGCTTTGTAAAATGGCTAGGGCGTGGAAAAACAAACACGGTGTTGGTATGGGTGGATTATTGATTGACACATTAGCTCATAGCTTTCTTAAGTCAACAACTGAATATGATGATAAAAGCTATCTCTACTACGATTGGATGAGCAGGGATTTTTTTAAGTATCTAAAAGATCTACCAAAACAAGATTATTATGCAGCTTTAGGTAGTGGCCAAAGAGTCAGAGTTAAAAAGAAATTTCAAAAAAAAGCGGAGAAAGCATATAATCTCTGTCTAAAAGCTATTGAAGCTGAAGGTAAAGACAATGTTTACGACAAATGGAAAAAAATTTACGGCAGACCATTTCCAGGCAAAGCAGAGATTGTTCAAGATGCTAAAGATTCTGTAGTTATTTTTGCAGAGCGATCTTGGGATAATACTGAACAGTTTATTGAAGATCTATATCCAATTGATATTCGGTACAATTTGGAAATTGATTGTGATGTATTACAAAATGGATTTAGACAGTACTCTCTACTAGATTTACTTCGGCAAAAATTACGTCTTAAGCCGAATAAAAAGCTAACATTTAGAGTTACAAAGTATGATTTTCCAGACGAAAGCCAAGTTTACTGGAAAGTTTTGAATCGAGGTGAGGTAGCAAAAAAAAGAAATTGCATTCGTGGTCAGATTGTCCATGATTTAGGTTTTAAGAGTAAAGTAGAGCATACAGATTTTAGAGGCGCGCATATTGTTGAATGTTATGCAGTTCAAAATGGTGTTGTAATCGCCAAAGATAGAATAAGTGTGCCAATTGAGTAGAAATATATGGACAAGAACAGTTTGCTAAAAGATATTGCAGAAACAGGTTACAACGTTGGTTTTGGTGGAAGAAAACATTTTGCAACTTATGACATTGTTGATAAGACACCAGGACGAATCAGCTTTGTGTCAATGGCTTTTGGAACTTATGCTCTAGTATTTGATGGACTTTCAACGGAATTTTTATCTGCTTCGTTTGTAGTGATTGGGATTATTGGCTTATATATTTCATTTTATGACTCAAGAAAAAGTGATTATGAAAAAGCAGGTACAGCACTAACAAGGCTTTTTAATGAACTTCGCCAACTTTATAGAACTACAAAAAGTGCAAATGATGATGCTTTGCCTGAGTATAAACAAAAGTTAAACGATATTGAAACTCGATACTACGAAACTAGCATAAGCAAACAAATTCTATTCAGTGACTGGTACGCACACTATAAGTTTTTCTGGCAAGTTCAAATTGACTGGATAGATGAACAAAAGAATTTTAAACTTCTTAGAGATAAAATTCCTCTAACATTTTCATTGACTGTGATACTTGCTGTTGCTGCTCTAATATTCTGGGGTTCTAATTTTCTAAATCTAGTCTGTAGATCGAAACTTTAAATATCTAAAATAACTTCTCAATCATATAAAGTTTTAATCGCTGGTAGACAATACCTCATTTTTAGCCAAAAAAATTCCCAACTTAAATAAACCACCTACAGTTAGAGTAAGGCGATCTCTCTTGCAAAATGAAAATTTCTTTAATACTGTCAGTCCAAGGTAGCTCAAGCAATAGTCACTTCATCGTCTAAATAAACATCTTGAATAGCGTTAAATAGCCTAATCCCTTCAGACATTGGACGCTGGAAAGTCTTTCTGCCCGAGATTAAACCACTACCACCAGCACGTTTATTAATTACCGCAGTTCGCACCGCAGTAGCAAAGTCATGCTCCCCCGCATAACTGCCGCCAGAAT
>JBJOPG010000400.1:0-2742 GCA_046050865.1 Cyanobacteriota bacterium | reverse complement strand
CTCTACCGACCAGATGAAAATAGCTGATTTACCGCTGGAAGTAGGTTCAGTCATGGAATACTTATTTGATTTTGGTGATAACTGGGAGTTTCAGCTACTTCTAGAAGAAATTAAACCAGATATTTGTCCTGGCTATGGTGAGATGATCGCCAGTCACGGAAAAGCCCCCGAACAGTATCCTGATTGGGGAGAGTATTGAATACAAATATTTATTTTACTAGAGCGAGAGAGTCATAATGCTTGAACTCCGACCAACCTGCGAACACTGTAACAAAATACTCTTACCTAATTCACTCTTTGCTCGCATCTGTAGCTATGAGTGTACGTTTTGTGCTGAGTGTGTAGATACTATCTTGGGTAACGTCTGTCCTAACTGCGGTGGTAATTTTGTTACTAGACCAATCAGACCGTCGAAGAATTGGAAAGAAGACAATTATCTTGGCAAAAATCCAGCCAGTACCAAAATTAAACATAGACCAGTTGACTTGGAAGCTCATGCGCAGTTTTCTGCCACCATTAAGACTATTCCCCCTGAAAATCGATGATCGACAGTTAAAATTTACCCAAGACAAGCGATCGCCTTAATTAAGTTATTCACTGACATTATGCAAAACAAGGAAAATGAATGGTTTCAGCAAGCTATGAATCCTTTCTGCTTTCTCCTTTAATCGAACTTACGTTGCTCAACATCGTTGAACGCGATCGCGTCCTTGTGCTTTAGCTTGATACAAAGCCTTATCTGCTGCACGAATTAACTGCTCGCTATTAATACCATCATCGGGGAAACAGCTTACCCCAATGGAGACAGTAATGGACTCAAGGGGTTGCTGATCGTGTTCCAGTTTTAGTTGTTTAATTCCTTTCCTAATTTCTTCCGCCCGCATTACCGTATTTTCCAGGGAAGCATCAGGCATCACAATTACTAATTCTTCTCCTCCATAGCGACAAGCGGTATCATATTGACGAACTTGGGATAGGAGGTAATTCCCGACTTCTCTTAGGACTAAATCTCCCACAGTATGACCATAAACATCGTTAAACTTTTTAAAATGGTCAATATCGATCATGATAATGCCAATAAACTGGTGCTTTCTTTGGGCACGATCAATCTCTCGGGCTAAAGATTCTTGTAAATAGCGGCGATTATATAACCTGGTTAGGGAATCCCGCAGACTTTGATATCGCAGCCTTTCTTGCAGTTGGAGACTGGCAAAGGACATGGCGATATTTTGCGTTACTGTGGCTGACAATTCCTGAATTAGTTCACTAATCGGCTCAGGAGTATCAAAACAGAGATATAACATGCCTAAAGTTTTGCTTTTAGCAATCATCGGTAAACACAAAGTTGGTTGATTACAGCTACGGTGGTCATTATGGCTACAGTAGATTCCTGGAGTACTGGGATGAGCAAGATGTCGATCGCCTTTCCGTAGTGCCCAGCACTCATGGGGTTCAAAATTAAAACTAATGTCATTGCTAATTGTTCCCCAAGTGGCGATCGCCTCTAAGGAATTTTTGCTGTTATTCATTAAATAAACTGCACCATGAGTATTGGGAAACAAAGGCTGTAAGAGATCTTTGAGGGCTGATTCGGCTTCTTTCAGGGTTAGACAAGCCTGTAAAAACTCATTCATTGCCGCCAATTTCAGGTGTTGGTCTCGCCAGGTTTCTAATGCTGCTACTTTTGTCGCCAATTCAAAATTTAGAGTAGTGGCTGCCAACTGATGTTGTTTGATTTCGGTAATATCTTGGGCAATTCCCAAGATTTGGGTTGGTCTACCTAAATCATTTTGTTCAAAAACCGTATCTGTGCTAGCTAACCAATGCCAATCTCCTTGCCGATCCTGCATCCGATATTCAATGGTTAAGTATTCTCCTGGACTTAACTTCAGACAATCTTGTTGGTGTTTGGCGATCGCCTTAACATCTTCTGGATGGAGTAGTTTACTAAATAACTGTTTGTTCATGGACTCGATTTCTGAGTCAGAGTAGCCCAGCTTTTCGGCGATCAAAGAATTAGAATAGATATTACACTTCTTTTCTAAGTCATATATATAAATAATATTAGGAGTTAATTGAATTATTCTTTCTATTAAGCTTGTTGAATCAATATTTTCTTTATTCTTTTCTAGTAGGGTAGTTCTAGAATCAGGTTTAAGCTCTAAATCATTTCCAAAGTTATTACTTAGCGGAGGCAAAAATATTTGTTTAAATTCTTTTCTTTTAAGCAACACAGTACTTAATAAAATACCACCTAACCCAAGATAAATAGCTGACCTTGTACTTAGACTATGGGCATTAGTCAGATTGGCTTGAATAAAATTAAATAATGCTAGCTTTGTAATTTTACTAATACTATAATCTATGAGTATATGATTCAAAGCAGCATCTGAAAATAAATTCATAGTTATAGCATCAATAACAATTAAACTCATAAAGATTAAAATAGCAGGAAATACATGATACTTCCATCTTGTTTCAGGCTATTACACCGTTGATCAAAAGATAATAAAAACAATGTTTGTAAACAAGATCTCTCGAAACTAGCAGCATATTAGTTTATTGTCGATATAGCCAGAAGAATAATCAAGTGGTAATTAATGCTGGGAATCAGTAAAATCAATAGCTAATTAAAAATATTAAATTATCTTAAACTAACCTGGATTTCATGGATCTCAAAATTGCAAGATTCAGGTTAGCAAGAGAGAAAAAGTGAACAGAATATACCTCTTGCATAAATAA
>JBJOPG010000399.1:0-2757 GCA_046050865.1 Cyanobacteriota bacterium | reverse complement strand
CCCTCGACCGCTTCAAGCTGTTTTTTGGGAGAAGTTTTATGAGCTAAACGATGTTCTAGAGAAGTGTTTAGGTTAGATGACATACGTAAATTATGATAGGTAATTATTCAATTACCAAGTAAGGGAGTAAATATATTGGTTTTAATTTAGAATTTCGAGTTTATCATCAACCTCTATTTTCTGTAACCGTCTAACAGATAAAACTGAAATTAAATTTAAAATTTAATCCTAAATTAATCTTAAATTTAATTGAAGCTGAATTAGACCAAGAATTTAGCTGAGATAAATCAGATACCGATCACGTATTTTTTCCACTCTTGATTGGAGTTACCCTGAGTGTATTTAATTAGCTCAAAATGTAGACTGCTATAGGGACGACGGGGTTTAGTTTGCAGCGTCATTTCCGCTTCTTTCGGGGTGCGATTGCCTTTCCTCACGTTGCATCGAACACAGGCTGCCACCAAGTTTTCCCAGGTATCTCCTCCACCACGCGATCGCGGAATTACATGATCGATGGTCAATTGGTCGCCTTTTACTTTACAATACTGGCAAGTATTAGTATCCCTTTCCAAAACATTACGACGAGTCAGGGGAATTTCCTTATAGGGTACTCTTACATAATATCTTAAACGAATTACCGTTGGCAGAGGGAAGCCACTATAAATAAATTCGCCCTTATGTTCCAGTTGTTCTGCTTTACCTTTTAGCAGTAGTACCACAGCTCTCCGCCAACTGGTGATATTAAGGGGTTCATAGGAAGCGTTCAGTACTAAAACCTTACCCATAATAAAGACTTATATTATTTACAAGGAATAGTAACACAGAGGGACTAATTCGTGTAATGTGAACCAGAATCTTTTAGATTTGTCTTTTGAGATCTTAACTTATCAAATCCGCACCAGTATATTTTCTAGATCTCCTTGACTTTATCTGTTTCTGGACTAATATTTGTCCATGATCTTAATTAATTCTGGATCTAACTTCTGGATCATAAATATTGGATATGGTGAGTTGGCAACAACAACGGCAAACAAACTTGAACCAACATCCGCAAAATCCCTTATCTCTGTTGGTGCATCGTCAACGTGCTTGGGTTGAGGTGGATTTAGCCGCTCTCGCTCATAATATCCGTACTCTCAAAGCTTGGTTAAGTCCCCAAACAAAATTGATGGCGGTGGTTAAAGCTGATGCCTATGGTCATGGTGCTGCTACAGTTGCTCAAACTTCTTTAGCCCATGGTGCCGACAGTTTGGCGATCGCCACTCTGGCAGAAGGAGTGGAATTACGAGAGGCAGGAATTGCCGCACCGATCCTGATTTTGGGGGCAGTTAATGCGGTGGAGGATATTCAGGCGATCGCCGCTTGGAATCTGGAAGCAACAATTTGTGATGCGGAGCAAGCAGTAGTGTTTAATCGTGCTTTGGCAAGGTTAGGGAAGCCTCTCCCCGTCCACCTGAAGCTCGATACAGGAATGTCTCGTCTGGGCACTAATTGGCAGGAGGCGGTTGCTTTTGTTTCCCTGGTCAATAGTTTGCCTAATCTAAAGATTGTCAGTATTTATTCTCACTTTGCCACAGCGGATGAAGGCGATCGCTCCATCATGGACTTGCAACATTATCGTTTCCAATCTGCCATGGCTCAATTAAAGGCGGCTGGATTAAATCCACCCCAGGTTCACCTGGCAAATTCCGCTGCGACCTTGAGCGATCGCTCCACCCATTACGACATGGTGAGAGTGGGTCTGGCTTTATATGGTCTATACCCCGCTGCTCATTTAAATCGGGTACTAGAATTGAAGCCCGTCTTACAGGTTAAAGCTAAAATCACCCAAGTAAAAACTATCCCTCCAGGGGAAGGGGTGAGCTATGGTCGTAAATTTATTACGGAAACAGCTACCAAAATCGCTGTAGTGAGCATCGGCTATGCTGATGGTGTGCCGCGCAATTTATCCAATCAATTACAGGGCATTATTGCTGGACAATTAGCATCTCAAGTTGGTTCGATTACCATGGATCAACTAATGTTGCGGGTCGATCATCTCCCTCCAGTGCAGCCAGGGGATATTGTGACCTTAATTGGTCAACAGGGCAATCTCAGTATCTCCGCCGACGATTGGGCAAATACTCTCGACACGATCTCTTGGGAAATTCTCTGTGGATTTAAACATCGCCTACCAAGAATCTTTGTTTGACAAAGTTTGACACATTTCAGATGAGCAACCCCAATCCCTAACAAAAAAAGATGACTCTGGCATCAACTGCTGGAATCATCCTTAATACTGAGTTACATAATACTGGATTAGCAATAGAGAGAGATTATCAAATTGAAGATCACTAGAAACTAAGCCCAGTACTTTTTAGTAACGGTTGTTTTGGCTGTTAGGCTTGTAAACAATGAAACTAACAGTTTGACACTGTTTGATATTGTCAAAACCAACTACTCGAATGTAGCAGTCAGAGTATTCAGAACGACATTCGCGCACTTCGTTTAATACTTCCTGGGAACTGCGTGCATCAAACAAAGGCAATTTCCACAAAGTCCAGTGGTGTAGTTCAGGAGTAGGATCTTTTTCAAATTCTACGCCAGGAATATAACCCTGATCGATCATGAAGTCGATCTGCTTGGCAATTTGTTGATCTGTTAAAGGAGGTAAATAAGAAAGGGTTTCGTAACGACGCTCTTTAGGTAATGTTTTCATGTTTTCTATTTCTGTATAATTTTCTAATCAGAATTTTCGGTTTCTTCTGTGGTCTCAGA
>JBJOPG010000398.1:0-3213 GCA_046050865.1 Cyanobacteriota bacterium | reverse complement strand
ATAAAGCTCAAAATAAAGCCAAAGAACTTATTGATAAAGCTGAAGAAAGAAGCGAAAAAAACGAAGGCAAAGCTAATGAAATAGCAGGGAAAATAAGCGACGATCCTCAACGCCAAGCCGAAGGCAAGGCAAAGCAAGCCGAAGCGAAAGCAAAACACGAAGCCAAAAAGCTGAAAGACTAGACAAATATTTAATAGGAATTAATAAAATTTGGTAAGTTAGACAATAATTTTCAGTGTCGAATCTTGACTAAAACTTTACTCTTGTTCCTTTGAGGGGTGCAGATTTAATGCATCCCTTTTTTTTGATCTTTTGGCAAATAATTAATCTGATTAGATATAAAAACAATCCTAAATTATACATCTTTTGATAGAAGAAGCACAACCGTTTTTATTGATAGTATGTACTAGTTAGATTTAAAACTATAAATATCAGGAAAGTAGAGTTAGATTTAAAACTATAAATATCAGGAAAGTAGAAAAATGCAAAGTCTTATTGCTTGGGTCGTGTTGGGTTTAATTGCAGGAGCGATCGCCAAATTAATCTACCCTGGACAGCAGGGAGGTGGAATTTTAGCCACGACTATCTTAGGTATCGTTGGTGCATTATTAGGTGGTTATTTGGGTCAAGCCGTACTGGGGAGTGGGGCAGCAGCCTCCGCATCAATCGGAGCCTTGTCAATCGGTAGTATTATCTTTGCTGTGCTTGGTGCAATTTTAGTGATTTTTATCTGGGGCTTAGTTACTCGCAAAGCTATGTAAGTTTAAAAATAAGTTCTAAAGAAGGAGGATTTACATTTGGAAACCCTTCTTTTTTCTGACTGTTTTTTTGCTTTTTGTTTGAGACTTATTAGACTTATTAACTTGAGCAAATACTTCGGCGAACAAATCGTGTAAATGCTGAGGGACGCTGGCTATCTCTGGCAACGCTGGTTCTAGCGATTTATTAAATTTAGCCAGTGTCGTTTCTAAATCTCTGGTCAAATTAAAATCTGGATTTTTTAAGATTACTTGTAACAACTTTTCTAATTGAGTTGGATATTGCTGTTCTAACTGTTGCCAGAGGAAAAAATTAAGCTGGGGATCTTCAAGATATTGCTGGACTAACTTTTCAGCCTGCGGATGATTTTGGGGCTCTGCTTCCTTCAACATTGCTTCAAATTTGCTGTAGGTGGGAATTAACATCTGACCCCATTTTGGATGAGAAAAAGCTGTGACCATTTCAGCTTGTTTAATTTCATCAGGTAAATTTGTTTGAGGCATTTTCAGCGAAACTTTGGCTGGATTTTTGATTGCCTGGGCTAATTCTGCTGAGTCTGCACCAATCTCTGCGGCTGAGGCTAAGATATCAGCTTCATTTTCTCCTGTCTCCTGCATCATTTCCTGTAGAGATTTAGAACCATCAATACCTGCCTCTGCCAAGCGTTTTTGGTTCATTTTTTCCTGAAGTTCGTTAATTTGGCGATTAAGTTGATAGCCAGGTAGAGCAATGCGATCGCTACCAAAAAATTCGACAAATTCTTGATGATATTGAGCAACTGAGTCCCAAGCCTGGGCTAACAATTCTGGAGCATCGCCATATAGAGAATTTTGGTAGTTTTGCTTAAATTCGCCAATCGCCACGGCAAGTTTAGGTTTACTCAGTTTACCTTTGAGGATCAGGTCACTCAGGAATAGCCAGTAATTATTCTTTTGGTTAATGGGTGCAATGCGAGTCAGAAAAATTTCTCCTGGCTGCCACTTCAACACTTCTGGCGGAGTTTGGCTGCCAAATAAAACTAGGTAATGTTTAGCAGTCAGCCAATTCATGATCTCAATTCCCTGGGGGAAAGGTTGGATAACCTCAAACAAACCCATAAAGCTTCGTTGCCAATTGCTCAACAAATCGCGATCGCTGGGAGTTAGAGCTGGCTCCTGCTCCAAAAACAGTTCCAGAGGCGTTTTATCTCTAACTTTACCCTCGATCATAAAGCGATTGATCACTAGGTTTTGCTGTTTAAGATCTTGATATTTTCTTTTCCCCTGTTCAGCAGCATATTTTTCTAACGAAACCGCCAATTCTCCTTCGGCATCATAGACAAAATCGACTAAATCTTTTTGAAGTTGATTTGCTCGCTCGATTATATCTTGCACAATAATTACTTTAGCTCTTGAGGTTGAATGAACTCAAGATTAGTGCACAATAATAGCGAATTTATCCCCTATTAGATAGATTTTAGTTTGTTTCTCTGGGTAGAAGAAATTAAGACCAAGATAGAGGCAAAATATGAATTCGAGTGAAAAACTCTTGCTTACTCTGGATGAGGATGAAAAGATTTAACAACCAAAACTCTAATCTTTTCATCCTTTTTTTCTTTTTTTCCGATCAACTAATCTAAATTATGACAATTCCTGCTTGGCTGGAGATTGGCGCTGTTACTTTTTTTGTCGCCTTAGGAGCTAATTTTGTGGCGCCTGAAGACTTGCGCTGGTTCAAGAGGTTAACTCGCCCTAAATGGCTGACTTTTGAAGGGGCAATTCCGATGGTGTGGACTGTGATTTTTATTTGTGGCGCTTGGTCAGCCTATTTAGTTTGGTCAACAAATCCAGCTAGCAGAGTTACTTGGCAGTTGATGGGTTTTTATTTATTGTTAGAAATGGTTATTGTTGCTTATACTCCAGTGATGTGTAAACTCCACAGTCTCAAGGCAGGCATGGCGATCGGTGCGATCGGTTTTTTGTTAGGTCTAACACTGACAATAACTATAATGCCGATTTCGCTTTGGGCTGGGGTATTACTAATCCCCTATCTAGTATGGAGTCCAGTCGGTACTTTTATTACTTGGAAGATGGCACAGCTTAATCCTCAATACCGTTAAGTTAAGTTAGCTAAGTATGGGCAACTCTCAGGGCATTAGCGGCGATCATTAGAGTTGGTTTTACCGCCTCATTGGAGGGAAAGAAACTAGCATCTACTAGATATAAGTTATCGCGATCGCAAAATATACCTTCTAACAGATGTAGCAACTCAGCAAAGATCAGTACATTATCAGTTAAATGAAGGTTATTTATATCTCTAGATAGTTAGTTATGGCACCAACAAAAATAAATGACATTAAAGATGCCCTGCAAGAAGCTAAAGAGCAAGGTCAATTAAGGGCTGACAAAATCAAAGAAATCGTCAAATCAGCTGTTGCTCAATCTTTGTTAGAAGCTAAAGAAGGTAGAAAAGAAA
>JBJOPG010000397.1:0-2979 GCA_046050865.1 Cyanobacteriota bacterium | reverse complement strand
GAATCGGGTGTATTGGTGGGAAAAACGCTGGCGAGAAAGTGTGACTCACCCGCAACAACCCCAAGAAGTTATTTTTAAAAGTAATGCAGTCTCTAATCCTCAACAGGATGGCGATCGCGATTGTGATTTGGATTTTGACTTAATTTATATTGGGGGAGCGTTAGGGGTTATTCACGCTGCGGTCATGGAGTATTGCTGGTGGAAAGACTTCCCTTTGGCAGAATGAATCGCGAGTGGAATATTTCTCGTGATGAGTTTCAAAGTTTGATTAATTTGGGCTTGTTTACCCCAGAAGAATTTGAGTCGGTGATCGCTGCGGAATATGTGGACGGTTTTAGTAAGTTTTTTGATGCTTATAACCCACCTCACCTCAAAGCTTCTATTTTACATACTCCTACGGTTCTGAATGTGGCGATCGATGCGGAAAAACTCTTACGCTTTTGTGGTGACAAACTACGGCAAGCAGGAGGGGAAATCTGGGACGAAACTGAATTTCTGCGGGCTGATGTTTCAAAACGAGAAGTGACGGTGAAACTTACTCATTTACCCACTAAAACTAGTCAACAGGCAAGTGCTAGACTATTGATCGATGCCATGGGTACAGCTTCTCCCATCGCTTGGCAGCTTAATGGCGGCAGGACTTTTGATAGTGTTTGTCCTACAGTGGGGGCAGTCATTGAAAGTGGTTTTGCCCCTGAAGTTTGGGACAAAGATTACGGCGATGTCTTAAATTCCCACGGTGATATATCCAGGGGAAGGCAGTTAATCTGGGAATTGTTTCCCGCAGGTAATGGGGAATTAACCTTCTATCTATTTCATTACCATCAGGTACATCCAGACAATCCCGGTTCATTACTAGAAATGTATGAAGACTTTTTTACCATTTTGCCAGAGTATCGTCGTTGCGATCCGGAACAATTAGTCTGGAAAAAGCCGACTTTTGGCTATATCCCAGGACATTTTAGTACTAGCGATCGCGATCGCACTGTGGCATTTGATCGTTTAGTGGCGATCGGTGATGCGGCTTCCCTTCAGTCGCCTCTGATCTTTACTGGTTTTGGTTCTTTGGTACGTAACCTAGAGCGTTTAACTACGCTGCTGAATACGGCATTGCAACACGATTTACTTTCAGCTCAACATCTCAACCAGATTCGAGCCTATCAAAGCAACATTTCTGTCACCTGGCTATTTTCTAAAGGCATGATGGTACCGACGGGTAAAACTTTGCCCCCCCAGAGAATCAACTCCATGTTAAATACTTTCTTTGGCTTACTTGCCGATGAACCACCAGAAGTAGCGGACACCTTTATTAAAGATCGTACCGATTGGATTACTTTTACGCGATTAGCCTTAATTGCTGCCCGTAAAAATCCGGCTCTGTTAGTATGGATTCTGGAGATGGCAGGAAGCAAAGATATGTTGCGCTGGCTAGGTTCATACTGGTCTTTTAACCTTGATGCCCTCAGAAATCTGCTGATGGCAAGTTGGTTTCCAGGCTTATTAAAACAATCCCAACCTTGGTTAGAAAAACAGAACCCAGGTCTTTGGCTGAAATTACTTAGCCTGAACTACCAATTACGTCACTCTAAATAGCCTTAGTTCAGTCTAAGAAGATTAATCTGCTGAGAAAGCTTTAAGCATTATATATGCTAGCTTGCACCCCATAGTTTAGGGAAAAGGTTAGATTAATTGGCTGCGTAGTTAATTGCTTGGATCCTTTAACCCTTCTACTTTTTCCTTTTCCCCAATCGTCATAAATAACAGGGCGTTAAACCCAAAGCTTATTTACCCATGCCTAGCTGTTGTGCTTTTTGGTAGACTTTACCTTCCGTTAACAGAGAAGGAGCAATAACTACATCCACCTGTTGCATTTCCTTGAGGTTTTTTGCTCCCAAGGTGCCCATACTGGTTTTGATTGCTCCTAATAGATTATGGGTGCCATCGTCTAGTTTAGCTGGCCCAACCATAATCTCTTTGATGGTGCCGGTAGTTCCCACCTTGATTCGAGTGCCACGGGGTAATACAGGGCTAGGAGTTGCCATTCCCCAATGGAAATCACCCCCAGGAGCTTCCTCCGCCCGAGCAATAGGAGAGCCAATCATGACGGCATCAGCGCCACAGGCAAGACATTTACAAATATCTCCGCCAGTGACAATCCCGCCATCGGCAATCACTGGTACATATCTACCTGTTTCCGCATAATAATCATCTCGTGCTGCGGTACAGTCAGCAGTGGCTGTTGCTTGAGGCACACCTACTCCTAATACCCCACGAGAAGTACAGGCTGCCCCAGGGCCAATCCCTACCAAAACTCCCGCTGCACCAGCTTTCATTAACTTCAGAGCAACTTCATAGGTAACGCAGTTTCCCAGCACAACGGGCATAGGCATCGACTCACAAAAACTAGCCAAATCCAAAGAGGCGATCGCCTCTGGAGACAAATGATCCGTAGAGACTACGGTTGCCTGAATAAAGACCAGATCTGCCCCTGCCTCGGCGACAATTTTGCCATATTTACTAGCTCCTGCGGGAGTTAAGCTGACGGCGGCGATCGCGTCCTGACTCTTAATTTCCTGAATCCTGCGAGTAATTAATTCTGGCTTAATAGGTTCAGCGTACAATTTTTGCATCAGACCGACAAATTCGTCTTTGCCTACCGACTCAATCTTGTGCAAAATCGGTTCTGGGTCTTCGTAACGAGTTTGTATTCCCTCCAGGTTTAACACCCCAATCGAGCCTAACTTTGAAAGTAACACTGCCATTTTTACATCAACCACACCATCCATTGCGCTAGCTAGGATAGGTATTTCGCGGCTGATTCCGCCAATTTCCCAGGTAGTATCCGCCAGACTAGGGTCTAGAGTACGTACTCCAGGGGATAATGCGATTTCATCAAATCCATAGGCTCTACGAGCCTTTTTTCCGCGACCAATTGATATTTCCACGCTCTTGATTCGTTCCCAAAGCTTATTAACTTAG
>JBJOPG010000396.1:0-2831 GCA_046050865.1 Cyanobacteriota bacterium | reverse complement strand
TCGTGATGATACCAATAGTCATGATCTATCTGGGTTAAAGGACTTTCTGCTTCTGAATGATTGTAAATGCCATCGACAATGACGCGAATGCCTCTGGCATGACATTCATCAATCATGTGTTTTAAATCTGTGGTCGAACCATAACTAGACTCTGTAGCAAAAAAGTGACGAGGATTATAACCCCAACTATGGTCTCCAGGGTATTCTTTCAAGGGCATCAGCTCGATCGCATTAACACCCAATTCGCACAGGTAGTCTAGTTTTTCCACAACATTTTTATATTTACCCCGTGCATAAGGGTCATCTTCGCCACCAGAGAAGTCCCCTACGTGCATTTCATAGATAACTAATTCATGGTCGGGAGGTAATGGTTGATCATCATATTGCCAAACGTAAGTATCAACAATTTTTTGACCATCTTTAATGTGGATTACTCCATTTTGAGTAGAGTCATCAATATCGACCGCGTAAGGATCGACGACATCTATCCATTGATCGGGTTCAAAAAACCAGCTTTTCGAGCGTACTCGAAATTTGTAGAGATGAGATCCGTCTTCTAATTGAACTTTAGTGCGAAAATAACCTTGATCGTCCTTGGTCATGGAAATGGGTTCCCAGTCAGAGAAAGAAGCAACCAGTGCAACTTCCTGGTTATAAGGAGCCAGTAACTCAAATTCTATTAAGTTTGCCATAAAAGATATTTAGGATATTGAGATAATTGGGTTAAACACCAGTTGAATACCACTTAAAATATCTATATTTAACTTTTAAAAAACATCTATCTTAGGAAATAAAAAAGCCTTTTATTTAGGAATAAAGAAGAGCTGTTAGCTCACCAAAAATCAAGGCTTTAATATCTAATTTCGATCAGATAAGTAGCCACCAAAGATATTCAAACGCTTTGGCAAACATATCAAAAATTCAAACCAGCCCCCAGTTGCAAGCCGACATCTGTGTCATCGAAAAAACCGACATTTATGCTGGTGTTTGCCGTAAATTGGGAAGTTAAAGGAATATCTAAACCACCAGTAATTAGTCCCCCGATGGTGTTATCGTCTTCAGTTGAAATTGCTAAACCACCACCAAGATATGGCGATACGTTTACTTCTGTTAATGGTAATTCGTTGCCATTAAAATCAATGGTTAGTGGAATCATAAATACTTCATCGTCATTAATTACCGCGCTTGGACGTGCAGAAAAACTTCTTGTCAGTCCAATTTTACTAATAACGGCAAAAGCTCCATCACCTACCCCAGTATCTCCACTCAACCCAATATTACCTCCAATGCCAAAATAGCTAGAGCCTGAACGAGTAGTTCTTCCTGGTTGAACATCAATGTCAGTGTCAGTGTCAGTATCAGTTTGAGCGATTGAGGTAGTGGGTTTAGGCTGATTCGAGGCGATCGCTGAATCGGATGTTGTAGTATTAGCTTGAGCTGGTAATCCACAAGCAACAATACCTAAAATAGCAATTGCAAAGGTAGAGCAAGAACTTATAAAGGAAATCATCTTCATAGTTAAAAACAAGATAATTGTTAATTCATGTTTCAAATCAGCAATACCTACAGCGCTTTGCAGTTGAGTAGAACCTATAAATCAAGAGCTAAAAGCTAAGAGCTAAGAGCTAAAAGCTAAGAGCTAACAGCTAAAAGCTAAAAGCTAAGAGCTAACAGCTAAGAGCTAAAAACTAGTTAATCAAAAACGTAGTCTATCCAATTGAAAACCGCTGTAATTCAAGAGACTACCTGCCTAAACGTTAGTTAAATGTTAGCTTTCATGCATTCAGGCAGGCATGGTTGCAGAAACAAACTTAAATGACTCCTGGTCCTTTTCCACCTGGTTTGTGTTCGTTTATTTCTTCTAGCTCTTCAAGGCGTTCGGCAGATTCTGCTGCTTGTTGTTCTCTTAAGTCTCCTGGTTCGTCAACGTACATCTCGGGTTCTATTGCATAGTTATTTAATAGCCCTTCTTTATCTATTGTGTAACCTTCTGTGGTGTCGAGATCCCCTTCTTGGTCGGGAGTATGTTTGAAGTTTTCTCCTTCCCTTTCCATTCTCGCCTGTGTCTCGGCAGGTACGATGTGCGGATCGTAATTATCACTTCTTTCTGGTTTTTCTGTTGCTCTATCGTTCATAATTTTTCTTGGTTTTTCTAAAAATTTTTCTGTTTGATAAAATATGATTTTTAGTCATCAGTGTTGGCTATAAAATCCGATTTATCCACCTCGGGTACGAAGTCAGGACGTTCTTTTGCTTCCCAGCCTACGGGACGTTTAGAGTTATACCAGGCGACGGAACCAATAATAGTAGCTGCTAAAAAACCGCCAACCAAAGTCAGGGTTGCAGCTACAGGAAAATGAGATGTATTAGTAATCACTTCAGTTAGTAGAAGCATATGTTTACATGTTTTTCTGTAATTGTTTGTATTTAAATTTATCAACTAAGTCTTAAAAAGAAATCTTTCTCTTTGAAGATCTCTACTCAATCTAAAGGTGTATTTCTAAACTTCATTGTTAGCTTTATTAGTATTCAAGATCAAAAATAAAACAACATCATTAAAAAACAATATTTTTTTTCTAACTAAAGACATAGACCGTATTTTTTGCTTTTTTATATTTTCAATCTTTCAATAGATGTTTTCAATACTTGTAAAAAGATAGCTTTAAATCCTACTCATTAAGCAACAATTTTACACTACTATTCGAGAACTATGAGTCATCAATACGTCCTTGTACTTGTCGATAAAGTCTAAATTCAGAAATAAATATAAACACAAAAATGAGCAATACGATACCAACTAGCGGACAACTAGAACGAACTTTATCACAACG
>JBJOPG010000395.1:0-2890 GCA_046050865.1 Cyanobacteriota bacterium | reverse complement strand
GTCGCGGATTATGGTTATAGCGATCGCCTGAGCCAAGCCATTGCCAAAGGGATTACCAAAACTGGCGTCGAAGTAGAAATGGTGGATCTGCGCTCGGCTGACAGTACCGAAGTCCACGAGATTGTTAATCGTTCAGTGGGCATTGTGCTAGGGATGCCGCCGCTGGCAGGTGAAAACCAAGCGGATATCACCGCCAATTTGGGTACAGTCCTTGCCGCTGCAAAAGATAAGCAGCTCATTGGTGCCTTTGAGTCCTATGGTGATGATGATGAACCCATCGATCCATTACTCACTAAATTCCGTGAAGCGGGACTAAAACCAGGTTTTCCGCCGATAAAAATCAAAGATGTCCCTACTGAAGCAGACTATCAAGTTTGTGAAGAGTCAGGAGTGGATTTAGGACAATTGCTGACCCGCAAGGATTTAGTCAAACAAATGAAGTCCTTGGACACCGATTTAGATAAAGCGATCGGTCGTTTAAGTGGAGGACTCTATATCATTACCGCCACGAAGGGCAACTTGAATAGTGCGATGTTAGCTTCCTGGGTATCTCAAGCTAGCTTTGAACCCATTGGCTTAACTATTGCAGTGGCGAAAGATCGGGCAATTGAATCATTGATGCAGGTGGGCGATCGCTTTGTGTTAAACATCCTCGAAGAAGGCAAATATCAAGGTTTAATGAAACACTTCCTCAAACGATTTAAACCTGGTGCAGATCGTTTTGCGGGGATTAATACTCAAACTGCTACCAATGGTTCGCCCATTTTAACGGATGCTTTGGCTTATCTGGAGTGTGAAGTATCTAGCCGCATGGAATGTAGCGATCACTGGATTGTCTATAGCCAGGTCGAACTGGGTCGAGTTTCTAATCCTGATGGTTTAACGGCAATTCATCACCGTAAAGTGGGAAATCACTATTAGACAATTGACTTGAACGAAACTTCTGGGATTTAAGGATTTAGGGATTTAGGGATTTAGGGATTTAGGGATTTAGGGAAGGTAAAGTTATCCCCATCTCCCCGACGCGAAGCTAGTGCTAAAGCATACCGCTACGCATATCCTTTAGGGCATCTCCCCATCTCCCCATCTCCCCATCTCCCTTACGATTGCTCATCTGCACTATCAGCAAATAAACCCAACGCAGGGCCCAGGATAGCTCCAGCAATAAATCCTCCTGCGTGCGCCCAATATGCCACACCACCACTTTCCATCCCTACATTAGCAGTAACTTCAAAAGAGGCAATTCCATTTAAAGCTTGCTGGACAAACCAGAAACCCAAAAAATACACCGCAGGTATTCTAAATAAAGGAAAAAAGAAGCCCAAAGGAATGACCGTCACGATTTTGGCTTGAGGGAACTTGAGGATATATGCTCCCATTACTCCGGCGATCGCCCCACTCGCCCCCAAAGAAGGGATGGTAGACATCGCGGAAAAGAACCATTGAGCCATTACTGCCAAGATCCCACAAGACAAGTAAAACAACAAGAATTTAACTCTGCCTAATTTCTCCTCAATATTGTTGCCAAAAATATAGAGAAAGAGCATATTGAAGCCAACGTGGGTAAATCCTGCGTGCAAGAACTGGGAAGTTATCGGCGTGACTATTTCAGGAATATTTTGGTGAACATCAACGCCATTAAAACTAGCGGTTAATTCCTGGGGAACAACGGCAAAAAGATGAAAGAAAAGCTCTAATTGATTTGAGTTTAGAGTAAGTTCATAGATAAAGACCAGGATATTAACTGCAATTAAAATATAGGTAATGTAGGGGGTTATTTTAACTGGGTTGTCGTCTTTTAGGGGAACCATGTTGAGCAGAAAAAAGAGTGATAGGTCAGCAAAGTCGCTGGAGCACCTCAGATTTTGATTTCTAGGTTATTTCATTCTGCCAGAAACTTTGTATAGCACACTATCACTTTAGGGTTATTTTAATCAAAAGCGATCGCCTATCAACAAAAGAAAAGCGATCGATATTAAGAAAGCAAGATATTTATTAAAGATAGTTGCTAATTCAGATTAAAAAATCTTAACGTCAGTAGCAACACCAGTAGAAACAGAAGTCGATACTCTAGAATTTTTTCCATTAACGGTTACAGAATAAGCAGTAGCAGCACCGGTTCCAGCACCCAATTCATAACCATTACCCTTAGCGACTCTAGTACCGACCAAGACACCAGTACCAGTATTTTGACCAAAAGCCTCAGCAACACCATTAACATTAGCTTTGCTGCCATAGGCGCTAACTTCGATTGATGTGTAAGTACTGTTTCCACCGTTTACTTCAACTTCGCCAGCGGATTCCATGTGTTGAAGATCTGAAATAATCATAATATTTGACCTCTCGTAGTTTTTTGTTTTAAAGTTGTTGTAAGGACTCAATAATTTGAGTCCTATGAGTTCAATGTGTGTAGTGAATAGAACAAGTATGCAGTTTCTATTCACTACGCTCCCAAGTCATTAGTTAGAAAGCTTCAGACATGGAACTGGAACCAGAACCACTATATTTACCTTGAATTACTGTGGTACCTGTGGAAGTAGCAGTTTTAGTATTAGTTCCAAAAGCTTCGGCTCCGGCGTTAGCACTGGCTACGTTGTAGTAGGAAGGCTTCCAAGGTTGGCAGATAGGCTTAGGTTTGCACTCTACAGGTGGGGGGCAGCCGTAACTAGAACCACCATTTACTTCAATTTCGCTAGCGGATTCGATGTGTTGTAGATCTGAAATAATCATGATGTTTTACCTCTTGTGGGTTGATGTTTTTATTGAGAACTCTAGTGTTTTGAGACTCATCAGTCTCATGAATTTTATATATGTAGTGAATTAGATAAATATGCAGTTGCGATTCACTACAATCTCCAAGTCAGTAGTTAGAAAGCTTCAGAAAAAGAAC
>JBJOPG010000394.1:0-2899 GCA_046050865.1 Cyanobacteriota bacterium | reverse complement strand
GAATCAATTACTCGTTTGGTTGAACCAGTGACGATTCAATTTAATCAAGCGATCGCCATAGCTGTTTTAGGTTTACTGGTAAATTTGGCTAGTGCTTGGTTGTTACAAGAGGATGATCATCATGGTCATCATCATAACTACGACCACGACCACGACCACGACCACGACCACGACCACGACCAACATCAGCATAAGCTTAACCAAGATCGCAACTTAAAAGCTGCCTATATTCATGTCGTTACTGATGCTTTAACTTCTATTTTGGCAATTATTGCTTTATTCGCGGGCAAATATTGGGGTTGGGTTTGGTTAGATGCAGCGATGGGCTTAGTTGGGGCGGCAGTAATCTTTAAATGGGCTTACGGTTTAGTGAAAGATACTGGTGTTATTTTGCTGGATGGGGCGATCGATAAGCAAACCAAATTAGAGATTATGACTGCGATCGAAGCTGATGCGGATAATCGGATCACTGACCTACATATTTGGCATATTGGTGAAAATCATTGGGCGGCGACTATTTCTCTAATTACCCATTTCCCGCGATCGCCCGAACACTATAAAAATTTACTTCAGGGGATACCTTCTCTCACTCATATATTGGTAGAAGTTAATCAATGTCATGACGAACCTTGTATCACTTTAGAATCGATTCAATCATAGTTATTAACTTTAAAGTGGGCATAATTAGAGGAAATGCTTAAGGGAATACTTTGGTCAAAATTCCAACAATTTTCTTGGTAGTTATTTTTTAAGGCGATATGTCTCATAAAAATTGAATCCATATGAATTCTGACCTAAATGTGACAGGTTTAAAGGGAGTATCAGAAACTCTTTTAGCTACCCTTTATTTAAGAAGTCTTGAAACTAAAAGAAAAGATGGCATTATTAAAGACAATCACGCCGTTGAAATAGTCAAAAGAATTGATTACAATTTTTCTGCCCATGCTTCTGCGTTTACTCAGGCGATTATTGCCATTAGAACTGAGATTATCGATGAAATAGTCAAAAAGTTTATTCAGCAATATCCCAATGCTACCATTGTTAATCTAGGAACAGGCTTATGTACCAGATATTTTCGGGTTGATAATGGTTTAATTAATTGGTTTTGTGTCGATTTACCAGAAGTAAAACTGGTTTGGGATAATTTATTTGATGAATCTGAACGACTTCATTATTTAAGTTATTCTGCTCTAGACTTCAACTGGATTAAAGAAACTAAAGCAGCAGCATCAGACAAAATACTGATCATTGCGGAAGGTTTGTTGATGTATTTTTCAGAAGCGGAAGTAAAGCAATTATTTAACGCTATTCAACATAATTTCCCTCAATCAGAAATAATATTTGATGCTTTAGGCATATTTTTAGCCAAAAATAGCCAACTTAATTCTGGCGCACTAGACATAGATGCCTCCTATAAGTGGGGCATCAAGAATTTACAGGAAATAGAAACCTGGGAACGAGGAGTTAGACTGCTTGCTCAATGGCATTATCTGGATCGACATAAAAACCGATTGGGATTAATGGGCTGGCTAAGTTATATTCCCCGAATTAGACGACAAGTCAAAATAGGTCACTTGCAATTTTTGTGACGGCGATCGCAAAGGGTAGGCGCGACGCGACGCTATATCCGCAGGTGTATCCTTTAGGAGTCCTTTAGGGGAGCCTAATCGCCATCTTAAATTATTTATTTGAGCATTCAACAGCAAAACACAGCCAAATCAAGACTTTAATAGCTGTTTTAACTCTGATTATCCAGTATTCGATAGACAATCTTTTTTCCTTTGCGGGATAACTGGCGATAAAAGTTATCCTTAAATAACATTTGCTTGTGAAATTTTATGAGTAACTCTTTAGTTTCTTCATAGGATAAATTTTTAACTTTCGTCGAAAATACCTGGTGCATAAATTCTTGCTCCAGAGATAATTGGTTTGACTCAAGATTCATAGATCAAGCTCCTATTGTGTGAAGTAAGCGCGTAACAAGAATGTAGCCAAGGAAGAGTTTCAGGCTGATTATGAGTTGTTAGTTAGGTATCGGGGAAAATTTAACTTCCTGGAAATGATAGCAGATTAGTCGTACCATACAACACCATTTAAAAAAAGTATTTCGTTGTCCCCAATCTCTCCATCTCTCAAGCAAAAAACCTGCGTAACGTCAGATATTTAAAATATTTAGACAAGGACAAGGCGATCATGTCGCGCGGCGCGATCGCATTTTCCTGTACTTGATGTGCTTTAACCCGAAATCAGTAAACTTGATGTGTATTGGGTGCTGTACACAGGATACTATACTAAGTCTAGGCAGATATTTTAACTAATTTATTTTATGAAAACGGCAGATAAGATTAACGATAAGGCAGTTGTTAAAGATTATTTTAACCAACAAGGATTTGATCGCTGGCGCAGAATTTACGGCGAAACCGACGATGTTAATAAGGTACAGAAAAAGATCCGCGAAGGACATCAGCAAACTATCGATACTGTGGTTGGTTGGTTAAAAGAGGATGGTAATTTAGCCGATCTGACAATTTGTGATGCAGGGTGTGGCGTAGGCAGCTTGAGTATTCCCCTAGCGGAAGCGGGAGCAACGGTTTCAGCTAGTGATATTTCTGCCAAAATGGTGGGGGAAGCCAAGGAAAAAGCCGAAGCTGCCTTGGAAGATACTAGCAAGGTGTCTTTTAGCGTCAAGGATCTGGAAGCGTTAACAGGCAAATACGATACGGTAATTTGTTTGGATGTACTGATTCATTACCCTACAGAAGATGCAGCTAAGATGATTACTCATTTGGCATCGTTAGCAGAGTCTCGCGTCATCTTGAGTTTTGCCCCAAAAACTTGTTTGCTGTTTGTCTTGAAAAAGATTGGTGAATTTTTTCCTGGCCCTTCTAAAACCACTAGA
>JBJOPG010000393.1:0-2901 GCA_046050865.1 Cyanobacteriota bacterium | reverse complement strand
GATAGAGTCACATGTTGCTGTTGTGCCAGGGCTTGTAACTTACGACTCACATCCTTAGATAACCGTAGTTCTAATCCTTGATACTTCGATTCTAACTGTTGAGATGGTGGCAACGCTCGATCAACTACTAACGGAGTGGGAGCATTAAAACCTTGTAAATTCTCTCGCCAGAACTCCATTGAAGCTGCCTGGTCTTGATCCATCAACCAAGTAATGAAATTTCGATAAGGAGTTGGGGTTGGTAAATGACCAGCTTCACCGTGAAGTTCAGCTTCATAGAAACTGAGTACTTCTTTGAAGATAATTGACATACACCAGCCATCCATCAGGATGTGGTGATGAGTCCAAACAAACTGATAAGTATCTTCACTAAGGTGAATCAAGGTGCATCCCATCAATGGTGCGACCTTGAATTGAAAACCCTCTTCTCTTTGTGTTTGCAGTAACTCTGAGAGTTGCTGTTCTTGCTTGGCTGACGATAACGACTGCCAATCTAGATTAGTCCATGGTAAATCTACCTCTTTAAATACTATTTGAAGTGGTGTGGGCCGATTTTCCCAAACAAATGATGTCCGTAGAATTGAATATCTATCTACCACCTTTTGCCAAGCAGATTTAAATGCACAAACATTGACATCACCTTTCAGCTTCAAAGTCATTTGCTCAACATATACACCACTATCTGGGGCATACAAACTGTGGAACATCATTCCCTGCTGCATTGGCGACAGTGGGTACATTGCTTCGATATTCTTAGATGCGATTGAAGATTTCACTTGTTCATTAATCATGGCTATTTACCTTATTATTCGTGTTTTTAAACTTGAATTTTTTCTATAGAAGTTTTAATAACTCATCCAATTCTGATTGATTTAACTGTGTTTTTGGGAAGTCTGACGGTGTATATCCATAAGCCTCTTCTGACTGACAATGTTCAATTAAAGCTCTAATGTTTTGTAGATAACTCTGCGCTAAACGCTCTATCGTATCTCGTTGATGAATCTGACTGCCGTAACTCCAGGTAATCTGTAATTCTCCTGCTGTCACTAAACAATTAATATCTAACTGATGCTGCCGATGCTGCTGCGGACTGTATGTGAATCCACTCGATTCAGGGGCAAGTCTCCAACCTGTTGCCGATTGGACTTGGTCGAATTGTCCTAGATAGTTAAAACTAATTTCTGGAGTCGGAATTTTTTCTAGTTGTTCCTTGACCTCAACCTCTTGGCACAAGTAACGCAGGATTCCATACCCAATTCCTCGCTGTGGAATTGCCCTTAATTGTTCTTTGACTGACTTAATTGTTTCACTTACTTCGGCTGAGTCTGGCAGTTGCAATAATATTGGAAATAAACTGGTAAACCAACCTACTGTTCTCGATAAGTCTACATCTTCAAATAGTTCTTCTCGCCCATGTCCCTCTAAGTTAATGATTACCGTCGCATTTTCCGTCCACTCCCCTAGGGTCTGTGCTAACCCCGTTAGGAGCAGATCGTTTATTTGCGTGTTGTATGCTTCATGGACAGCTCCTAACAGTTGATGGGTTTCTCTCTCACTCAAGGTCACTGATACTGTCTCAGCACTGCCGATTGTGTTGTCTGCCCTCTCGTTGGCAATATCTATCGGTACCTCAGTTGCCTCCTCCCAAGGTCTCTTGAGCCAGTAATCTAACTCTGATTTGAGTATTGCCGATTGGGCATAATGATTTAATTTTTCTGCCCAATCTATAAATGCTGTTGTTTTTGGACTCAACTGTATCGGTTCTTTGGCGATTAGTTGTTGATAAATTGTTTTTAGATCTGATAATAATATCCGCCAACTCACTCCATCTACTGCTAGGTGATGAATTACTATTAATAATCTTCCATCTTTTTCACTACCCAAGTCAAACAGCACCATTTTCATGAGCGGACCATTTGATAGGTTTAAACTCGCTTGAACTTCATTAGCAATCTGTTCTAGTTCCTGTGCTTGTTCTTCAATGGGCGTTGTAGATAAATCTACCCTGGAGAAAGGCAATAAAGGTCCGCTTCCGCTCTCTTCCAATCCATGATTGATTTGTTGGTATTCTGTCGCTGCTAATGGGAAGCGCAATCTTAGCCCATCGTGATGCTCTAGTAATTTTTGCCCAGCGGTCGCAATTAGTTCTTGCTCTAAAGTGGCGGGGACTTGTAGTAACACTGATTGGTTATGATGCTCCGCTGCTATGTACTGCTGTGCCCAGAATAAATGTTGGATCGGCGTCAGCGGCGCTACTCCCGTCACTACCCCTTGACGCGCATCCATCATTCCAGTCGTGTTAGCTACCCTCGCTAATTCGGCGATGCTTTGATGTTGAAATATTTGTTTGGATGTTATTTGAACTCCAGCTGTTTTGGCCCGCGATACCACTTGAATACTCAGGATCGAGTCTCCGCCGATTTCAAAGAAGTTGTCATGGATACTGACTCGTTCCCTTAGCAGTAGTTCTTGCCAAATATCCGTCAGGATTTGCTCTTGCTCTGTCTGAGGTGCTACATATTCTTGTTCTCTCTCGATTACGCCATCTGCTGCTGGTAATGCTTTGCGGTCTATTTTTCCGTTGGGGGTTAAGGGAAGTCTCTCTAAAGTGACAAAAACCACTGGCACCATGTACCCTGGGAGTCTCTCTTGCAAAAACTCTCTCAGTTGTTGACGATTGAGTTCTTCTTCCTTACTCACTACATAAGCCACCAACCGTTTAGTTCCCGTAAGCTCTTCGCTGGCTATCACCACTGCCTGCTGTACATCGGGATAATTGCTCAGTACGGCCTCGATTTCCCCCAACTCAATTCGGAATCCCCTAATCTTCACCTGGTTGTCGATTCGTCCGAGGAATTCTATATTGCCGTCTGGTAGATATTTAGCTAGGTCCCCTGTTTT
>JBJOPG010000392.1:0-5293 GCA_046050865.1 Cyanobacteriota bacterium | reverse complement strand
GATGGCGCAGAATGGATGAACCGTCAGCTTAAAGTTAACAAAGCTAGACCTCGTGAAGACAGAAGTGGTGGTGGTAGAAACAACCGTTTCTAAACCTCTCTAAACCTCTCTAAACGGATTAACCAAGTTTAAGTTTGCCCTTCTAGAAATTATCGATAGATTAACTCTATATTCTTTCTGGGGGCTTTTTAGTGTGAAGGGAAAACCCCGAACTCCGAACTCCGAACTCCGAATTCCGAATTCCGAACTCATTCAATCACCGCAATACATCAATCACCGCAATACATTCAATCTCCACTAAAACATCCTTGGGTAGGCGAGATACCTCTACACAAGCACGAGCAGGGGCTGTGTCTTCGACAAAATACTCGGCGTAAACCTGATTCATCGGGACAAAATTAGCCAAGTCAGTCAGAAAAACACTAGTCTTAACCACGTTTTCCCAGGTTGCCCCTGCTGCCGTCAGAATTGCCTCCAGATTTGCCATTACCTGTTGAGTTTGGGCTGTAATATCCCCTTCGCCGACAATTGCTCCCGAAAGAGGATCTAAGGGAATTTGTCCTGCCACGAATAGCATTTGACCAGTAGCAGCGATCGCCTGATTATAAGGGCCGACAGGTGCAGGAGCTTGATCGGTACGAATGACTTGTTTAGACATAAGAATTTAGATATGGGAGCTAAAGATTAATCCGAGGATAAGTAACAGTGAACTAGAAAGATAAAGATTGATGGCAATAAATTTACTATTGCTCACTTTTTGGGGAAAAGCATGATTTTGCTGAACGTGTTGAGCCAACTGATAGGCAAAGGGTAGGCTGGCAAAAATGATTAGACAAAGCAGGGGCAAAGTGCCCTTCAGTACCAAAATTGTGGTTAAAACATAAATACTGGCGATCGCTATGGTTAAAACCGTTGCGCCCGTAGCTGTCCCCAAACGAACAATAGGCGATCGCTTGCCAGCGGCGAGATCATCTTTCACCTGATGAAAATGAGAGCAAAAAAGAATAATTGAAGTGCTAATACCGACGATCGCCGAAATAGCCAAAGTGTTAACCGAAAAGGCTTGAGTCTGAGCATAATAGGCGGCAGATACCGCCCCTGGCCCAAAGGTAAAGAAGCAAATTATTTCTCCTAAACCCAAATAGCCAAAACGAAAGGGAGGGCCTTGATAGGTATAGCCCAAAAAGCAACAAAGTAAAACCAACAGAGCGACGGTAGGGTCTTGTTGCCACCAGGATAAAGCGAGAATTCCGCCAATACCGGCACTCAGACAGAGATTAGCAACCCAGAATACTAAAGTCTTGTTGCCGGTGAGATTGACTACGGAATGAGCCTTATTAACGTCAATGCCCGTTTCCGAGTCAAAGACATCGTTACTCAGATTTAGCCAGGCAATAATCAAAATTGCCGAACCCAAAAAGGTAAAGAAACATTGAGCATTGAAGAGATCTGTAGCAGCAAAAGCTACTGCCGTCCCGACTGCAATGGGAGCGATCGCTACACTGTAAATTGGAGGCTTAATTGCCGCTAGCCACAATTGATTTTTCTGGGTTATTTGCTTGGTAGTCATAAAAGCAGACGGAGTAATAGCAAGAGAACTCTTGAATGTTCCACGTTAAAGACAATAACTAGTACCCTATCAGCTATGACTGCTTATCTTGAGCAAGTTTCACGAAAGTTAAAGTTTTACCAACGGTCACCCGCTGGGAAACCCTAAAGTGTATCGCTTCGCATAAGGGCAAGGGTGGCTTCAATTGACCAACGGTCAGAGCAGGCTCCGTGCTTGTAGCGCGGAGTAATCTCTGACTACGTAGCAGATTAACTCAATCTTTTCCCTTTAACCTACAAATCACCGTCCCTTTTAGAGCAGTGAGGAGTCAAGCTCTCAAGATCAGGTTCATTCTGGTTCTACCTGAAGGTGTTAGCTAGAACTATTGCAGACAGTATCTTATAATGAGAAGCATAAAATAATCTTTTTTAGTAGCTATTTACTAACAAGTAGTTATAAGTAATTAACGGTACACTCAATTTTTATTTCCTGTCTGAACTTTTGGGAAATGACACAACCTACAAGCTCTATGTCTTTTGCAACTCAGCCCAGCAATTTAATTTTAGACAACAATATTGATATAGAAATAAGTAATTTTTGGCATGGTAGAAAACTGAGTTTTACTGTAGATCAAGATACAGAAATTGTTAGTTTAGCTCTACAAATTCCGACGGTAGATCCTCTAGCCTGTCTCCAAAAATTAGGACATAGTAATACCCTGAATTTTTATTGGGAAAACTGTAGTAAGCAGGAAGCTGTAGCTGCCTGGGGAGTGACCATCAGGGGCAATACTGAGCCTAATTCCAGGTTTACTTCCGCTCAAAAACTGATTCACTTTTTTTGCAGATATTGAAGAATCAGAACCTTTCAAGTCAGGGACGCTATTTTTACCTCGATTTCAAATAGTCAAAAAGAATAAAAACTGCTGCTTGATTATCAATTTTCCTCTAGATCAAGGACAAGATAAAAGTTATGTTCTAGAACAAATTAAGCAAAAAGTAAACACCATTCATTGGTCTAGTTTAGAACAATTAGATGAAGGGGAACACGAGCTCCTATCCGTAAACCGAGAGCAGTCTCAAGACTCTGATTACTTCAAATCTGTGGTTCAATCAGCCTTAACGGCGATCGCTGCTGGAGAACTAAGTAAAATCGTCATCGCTCACACCACAGAAATTAAGTCGGCAATTCCCTTTGATGTCATCAAGTCTTTGGCTAATTTAAGAGAGCTTCATCCTGATTGTTATATCTTCTCTACCAGTAATGGCGAAGGACAAAACTTTGTGGGGGCAAGCCCCGAACGGCTCCTGAGTGTCCAAAATCAACAGTTGGTGACTGATGCCCTAGCAGGCTCTGCCCCGAGGGGAAATAATAATACTGAAGATTTACATCTAGCCAATCTGCTCCTGAAAAATCGCAAAGAAAAACGAGAACATCAGGCGGTGCGAGATTTTGTGATTGAGGGACTAAAAGGTATTGGTCTTAAGCCCCAGCAACTGCCTCTACAGATTCTCAAGCTGTCGAACATCCAACATTTATGGACACCTATCTATGGTCATCTCCCCGCCGATATCGAACCTTTAGCAATTATCGCCCTACTGCACCCCACCCCTGCGGTAGCGGGAGTATCCACAGCATCCGCCTGTGAAAAAATTCGTTACTACGAAAAATGCGATCGCTCTCTCTATGCGGCTCCCTTGGGTTGGGTAGACTATGAAGGCAACTGCGAATTTATTGTTGGTATTCGTTCGGCTCTAATTGATGGCAACCTCGCGCGACTATATGCTGGGGCGGGTATTGTGTCTGGGTCTAATCCTGATAAAGAATTTGATGAAGTACAGCTAAAACTCCAGTCTTTGCTCAAAGCCTTAGTATGAAAGCGGCGAATTGGAAGCAAAAGTGTTGACTGGCACAATTCCGAACTCCGAACTCCGAACTCCTAATTCCGAACTCCGAACTCCGAACTTAATGATCGATTTTCGTAATGTAAATACTCTCTGGGCATCGGTGTTGGTGGAAACATTACATCGTTGTGGTGTAAATACAGCAGTAGTCTGTCCTGGTTCCCGTTCTACCCCCTTAACAATTGCCTTTGCCAATCATCCCCAAATAGATGCTATTCCCATTCTAGATGAGCGCTCGGCATCTTTCTTTGCCCTTGGCAGAAGTAAAAAGACTGGTTTGCCCACGGTGTTAGTTTGTACTTCGGGGACAGCAGGAGCAAACTTTTATCCCGCAGTCATTGAAGCTCAACAAAGCGGTGTTCCATTGCTCATTTTGACAGCGGATCGTCCTCCTGAACTACGTCATTGCCATGCAGGACAGACTATTGATCAGGTCAAACTCTATGGTAATTTTCCGAACTGGCAAGGGGAACTGGCAATTCCTGAAACCAGCTTGGATATGCTGTGTTATCTCCGACAAACCATAGTTCAAGCTTGGCGACGGTCTTTGCTTCCCACTCCAGGAGTTGTCCATCTTAATTTGCCCTTCCGAGAACCCCTCGCACCGATTCAACAGCATCTATCACCAGCAATCGAAACGGAATTCCCTAGGGATTTCTTTAGAGATTTCTTTGCGGGGATAACTAGTCATTTACCTGATTCATCGAATCCACTAGCAAGCAATTCCATCTCTCTACCTTGGAATAGCTGGGAGGGTAGATCGGGAATCATTATTGCGGGATTAGCTCAACCTCAAGATCCCGAAGCCTATTGCCAGGCGATCGCTTTTCTGGCTCAACAGCTATCTTTTCCCGTCTTAGCGGAGGCGCTTTCTCCCTTAAGAAACTATGCTCAACTCAATCCCTATTTAATTTCTACCTATGATTCAATTCTGCGCCAAGCAACAGCACCACAGTTAATTCCCGAAGTGGTGATCCAAGTGGGGGAATTACCTACCAGTAAGCAGTTGAGAACCTGGCTGCAAGATCTTGATGTAACTCGTTGGGTGATAGATGCCAGAATTGAGAACTTTGATCCACTCCATGGCAAGAGCATTCACTTGCAGAGGTCGATAGAACAAATTACAGGAGATCTAGAAGTCGAACATAATCAGCCATCAGTCTATTGTCAACTATGGCGAACATTAGAAGCAGTAACCAGAGCCAGTATCGACCAGACCTTAGCATCTCTTGAGCAAATGTATGAAGGGAAAGCAGCTTGGTTGATATCGCAAACTTTGCCTTCAGGTACACCGATTTTTTTGGCTAACAGCATGTCGGTGCGCAATGCAGAATATTTTTGGCAGCCGAACCAACAACAACTCGTCCCCTACTTTAATCGTGGTGCCAATGGCATTGACGGAACTCTTTCCACAGCTTTGGGTATGGCATATCAAGATTCAGGAGTCTTGTTAACGGGGGATTTAGCCTTCCTGCATGACACGAATGGCTTGCTGATTAAACAGAAATTTCAGGGTCATTTAACAATTATTTTAATTAACAATAACGGAGGGGGGATCTTTGAAATTTTACCCATTGTAGACTTTCCTGATTTTGAAGAATATTTCGCCACCCCTCAAACGGTAAACCTGCCTCAACTCTGTAGTGCTTACGGTCTAGACTATGTGAGGATTACTCACTGGAAACAACTCACCAATTTAACGACAAACTTACCCCCAACAGGAATTAGAGTCTTAGAAATCATTTGCGATCGCCATCAAGATGTAGCCTGGTTAAAAAGTAATCTGCCCCTATTTGGCAAGAAAAAATAGCTTAAGAAATAAGAAACAATTGTTGCTAGA
>JBJOPG010000391.1:0-5375 GCA_046050865.1 Cyanobacteriota bacterium | reverse complement strand
CAATTATTGCTAAAATTACTGCGACCCATTGGTTTTCAAGTCCAAGAGGCCGTCAACGGTCAAGAAGCAGTGGAAATATGGCAACAATGGCAACCTCATCTGATTTGGATGGACATGAGAATGCCTGTGATGAATGGTTATGAAGCCACTCAACAGATTAAAGCTCATCTTCAAGGGCAAGCCACTGTAATTATTGCCTTAACTGCCAGTACCCTGGAGGAAGAAAAAGCCGTGGTTCTTTCAGCGGGTTGTGATGATTTTGTCCGCAAGCCTTTTCGGGAAGAAGTTATCTTTGCCAAAATGGCTCAGTATTTAGGAGTGAGCTATCTCCATGAAAATGTTGATGCCCATAAGGATGCGACATTAGCCAATTGGGAGAAATTAACCGCTGCGGCATTAGCCATGATGTCTGATGAGTGGTTGGCAGAACTGGCTGAAGCTGCCGCTTTAATTGATGAACAGTTAATTGGACAACTATTGTCCCAAATACCTCCAGAACACCAAAGTTTAGCTCAAGCTATTCAACAAGAAGTAGCTGATTTTAACTTTGATCGTTTGATTAATCTCACTCAATCCGCCGTAAATTTATAAATTTTGTTAGTTACGCTAGTTTTTGGGGAAATATAAATAGAGAATAGTTATCTTGCTTATTCTGATGTTGATCTCCATAACTAGATGAATATTAAAATCCCTGATGCGATCGCTAACGACGAGGAACCCTCAATCGCATTTGCTAATCAATCAACCATGAAGTTTAAAGGATTGCCACTACGTCTAGTGCTGGTATTACCGTTTTTGCTACAGGTATTAGGGGCAGTGGGCTTAGTCGGTTATCTTTCCTTTAAAAATGGTCAGGAATCAGTACAAGAATTAGCCAAAAAACTCGAATTAGAAGTCGCTAATCGCGTGGAAAAGGAAACAGTCAGTTTTCTAGCCACACCTCATTTAGTCAATCAAGTTTTGGTGGCGAGTGCAGAAAATGGCAATCTCAATCTCGAAGATCAACCCGCCTTAGAAAAATTCTTCTATGGTCAAATTAAGGCTCATGGAATTGTTCCCTATCTTTTTTATATAGACAAGCCGGGTAGTTTTATTGGCGTACAACAGCAAGATAATGGTCAATTTATTACCAAAGTTAAAGACCAATCTACAGGAGAAAATCGCCATGTTTATGAACTGGATCAACAGGGAAATCGCACTAAATTGATTGCTAGTAAGAAGTTTGATCGTGAAGAGTATTTTTTATACCATCACCTACTTGGCAAGACCACAACCAGAGAAAAACCAGCTTGGAGTGAGGTTTCTGTATCTTCTAGTGAATTAGCCTTGGAAGTTAAAGCAGTCGCCCCTGTATACAGCAAAAAAGGTGAGTTAAAGGGTGTTTTAGGGGTTGAAATTTTTCTAGCTCAAATTAGCGATTTTCTCCGAAATATTGAAGTAAGTAACTCTGGTCACTCGTTCATTTTAGAACGTTCGGGGGCAATCATTGCTAGCTCCACTAAGGAACCGCCCTATCTGAAAAAAGATCATCAGCAAGTTCGACTGCTGGCTACCGAGAGTAGTAATCCTCTAATTCAAGGAACAGCGCGGTATCTCAACCAAAAATTTGGTGATCTGCAACAAATCAATTCCAGCCAAAGTCTATCTTTTGAATTGAATGGCAAGCAGCACTTGGTTTATGTCCAACCCTTACAAGATCTTCGAGGAATAGACTGGTTGACCGTGGTGGTCATTCCCGAATCAGACTTTATGGCGCAGATCGATGCTAATACTCGCACAACTATCCTTCTCTGTTTTCTGGCACTAATAGTAGCTGTTTTATTAGGGTTAATTACCTCTCATTGGATCGCCCAACCCATTCTCAAATTGGGTCAAGCCTCTAGTGCGATCGCCCAAGGAGATTTAAATCAGAAAGTAGCAGTGAGAGGAATTGTCGAACTAGGAATCTTGTCCCATGCCTTTAATGAAATGGCGCGACAATTACAGACTTCTTTTGCCAATCTAGCCCGTACGAATGAGGAACTTGATAGCGTCAATCAAGAATTAGAAATTCGGGTTGAATGTCGTACCTTTGAACTAGAGCAGGCTAAAAATCTAGCAGAATCAGCCAATCGTTCTAAGAGTGAATTCCTGGCAAATATGAGCCACGAACTGCGTACGCCCCTCAATGCAATTCTCGGGTTCAGCCAACTGATGAACCGTGAAACCTCCCTCACCCCAGAGCAAAAAGAGAACCTTGAGATTATTAACCGTAGTGGCGAACATCTGTTGTCGTTGATTAACGATATCCTGGATTTAGCCAAAATTGAGTCGGGAAAAACCACCCTTTATCCTACTAATTTTGATTTGTATGCTCTATTGAACTTGAGCGTCGAAATGTTAGCGCTCAAAGCAGAATCTAAAGGTTTGGCACTAATTATTGAACGAGACTCTAACTTACCTCGATACATTCACTCCGATGATAAAAAGCTGCGACAAGTTTTAATCAATTTATTGGGCAATGCCATCAAGTTTACTGAGAAAGGAAGTGTAACCCTTAAAGTCAGGGGAGAAGCAAAAGATCAAGGCAACACGATGATTACCTTCGAGATTGCCGACACGGGAGCGGGAATTGCCCCTGAAGAAATTGCTAGTTTATTTCAAACCTTTACTCAAACAGAAGCGGGTAGACAGTCTCAAGAAGGTACAGGTTTAGGACTACCCATAAGTAAAAAGTTTGTGGAATTGATGGGGGGAGAGATTAATGTCAGTTCTCAAGTGGGTAAAGGCACGGTCTTTACATTTGACATTCAGGCTCAGCAGCAAGAATATCGCATTCTGATTGTGGACGATCGCCTGGAAAATCGGCAATTATTGCTGAAATTACTGCGACCCATTGGTTTTCAAGTCCAAGAAGCAGTCAACGGTCAAGAAGCAGTGGAAATATGGCAAATATGGCAACCTCATCTGATTTGGATGGACATGAGGATGCCCGTGATGAATGGTTATGAAGCTGCTCAACAGATCAAAGCCCATCTCCAAGGACAAGCCACAGTAATTATTGCCTTAACTGCCAGTACCCTGGAGGAAGAAAAAGCCGTGGTACTTTCGGCAGGTTGTGATGATTTTGTCCGCAAGCCTTTTCGGGAAGAAGTTATCTTTGCCAAAATGTCTCAGTATTTGGGAGTGGGCTATCTCTATGAAAATTGGATGAACAGTTAATTGGACAACTATTGTCCCAAATACCTCCAGAACAACAAAGTTTAGCTCAAGCTATTCAGCAAGAAGTAGCTGACTTTAATTTTGATTGTTTGATTAATCTTGCTCAAGCCGCCGTCAATTTATGAATAACAACTCATTAAAATCAAATTCTGCTACTGGAAATATTTTGGTGGTTGACGATATAGCCGATAATTTACGAGTTTTGTCAGCCTCCCTAACGGAGAGAGGTTATCAAGTGCGTTGTGTCAAAAACGGTACAATGGCATTACTGACGGCGAAGAAAAATCCACCGCAGTTAATTTTGCTGGACATCAAAATGCCAGATATGGATGGTTATCAAGTTTGTGAGCAACTCAAGCAGGACGAACTAACTCGCGATATTCCCATCATTTTTTTGAGCGCCTTTGATGATGTGTTGGATAAGGTCAAAGCTTTTAGCGTTGGTGGTGTGGATTATATTACCAAACCCTTCCAAGCAGAGGAAATTGTCGTGCGGATTCAACATCAATTAGCTTTGCAAGGAGCAAAAGCCGAAATTGCCGAGTTAAATAATCAATTGGAGCAAAAAGTTCAGCAGAGAACAGCTCAATTAGAAGAGATGATTGACTTGCTCAATCTGGAAATTACCCAACACCAAAAAACCCAAGGACAATTATCCCACCAGGCTCTCCATGATGCCCTAACGGGCTTACCCAATCGAATTTTGTTTATGGAGCATCTGACCAAGGCGATTCAGCGGCATCGGCGCAATCCAGATTATCTTTTTGCGGTGTTATTTATTGATCTAGATCGCTTTAAAATTATTAACGATAGTTGGGGACACGCCGTCGGGGATCAACTGTTAATTGCTATTTCTCGTTTGTTGCAAGAATGTTCCCGTGACCTCGATACGGTGGCTCGTTTAAGTGGGGATGAATTTACCATTCTGGTAGAGGATTTACAAGACCACCAAGACGCGATCGCGATCGCCGAAAGATTATTAGACAAACTGACCTTGCCAATTCATCTCAATGACCAAAAGGTTTTTTCTGGTGCCAGTATTGGCATTGTGTTAGGTGTCAGCAACTATCATGATGGTCTCGAACTACTAAGGGATGCTGATATTGCCATGTATCGCGCCAAAGCTTTGGGCAAAGGACGTTATGCTGTTTTTGATCAAGAAATGTATGACCAGACCATCCATTTATCTCAACTAGAAACCAACTTGCGTTTCGCCCTCGAACACCAGGATTTTGTCCTCTACTATCAACCTATAGTATCTCTAGAGACTTCTAAGTTGTTGGGTTTTGAAGCCCTGGTGCGCTGGCAGCATCCCCAAAAAGGCTTAATTGCCCCTGGAGAATTTATTGCGATCGCTGAGGACACAGGTTTAATTATTCCCATTGGCGAATGGGTTCTCGAGAGAGCTTGTCAACAGCTATATACTTGGCAATCAGAACTACCTGAAGCTGAAACTCTTCATATTAGTGTTAATCTTTCTAGCAAACAAATTAAACAATATGATTTTGTCGACAAATTATCACAAATATTAGCCGATACAGGTTTACAAGGTTCGAGTCTGAAACTAGAACTAACGGAAACCATGTTAATGGATCAAGGAGAAAAAACCATTGAACTGCTGACCCAGATCAAACAGCAACAAGTTCAGTTAAGCATTGATGATTTTGGGACTGGCTATTCTTCGTTGAGTTATCTCCATCGTTTTCCTGTAGATACCCTCAAAATAGATCGCTCTTTTGTCAGTCAGATTACTGCCGAAGGCAAAAACTGTGAAATCGTCAAAACCATTGTTACCCTCGCTCACTCTTTAGGTATGAAAGCGATCGCTGAAGGTGTAGAAACAGCACATCAAATGACTCATTTAACCAATCTCGGTTGTGAGGCAGCCCAGGGATATTTCTTTGCTAAACCCCTGAATCAAGTGGAAGCAGAATTGTTGATTGGGGATAATTCTTTCCTCAGCAAAACGACAAATGTGAAGGCAAATAGGGAAGTAGGCAAATAGGGAAGTAGGGAAGTAGGCAAATAGGGAAGGAAAATTGATTCCCCAAGTCCCCAAGTCTCTACAAAAAGAATCTCAGGAAATTAACAAGTGCGTAACATCAATGAATGATTTGCCAAATATTTTAGGCGAATTCTAGACAATTTTAGCCAACTGCACCCAAAAAATTGTA
>JBJOPG010000390.1:0-4296 GCA_046050865.1 Cyanobacteriota bacterium | reverse complement strand
GAATTGTGCCAGCAACACCCAAAGCGTTTACCAATGCCTCATAACCTTTTCTTTTAATTTCCATTGGTGTCATCTTCATTATCGTCTTCCTCCTGAGTAGCTTTCATTAACCATGTAACGGGATTCTCTACTGCCACTTGTAGCACATTGCTCAATCTCAATGCTCGGCGTAATAAGCGATCGTCTGTAGTCAACATTACTTCTACTTTGCAGGCTTCTGCACACGCAATATGAAATGCATCATAAAGCTTGAAGTTTAGTTCGATCAATTCCTTAGCTCTCTGAGTAATGGCTTCATCAATTGCCACTTTGTTTTTGATTATTGTCATAGATGCTACCACTGCCTCCATTTTGTCTCGGTCAGGCGTTTTCTTGATTTCAGCTTCAAGAACTTCACTTCCTATCAATGTCCATTTATCGGATTGACATCTTTCCAAAATGAGCATAACCGCTTCAGCTTCCAGACGAATTCTTTCTTGCCTAAGATCGTCAAAAGGTCTGTTGAAACAACAAACATCCATGTAAATCAAGTACTTTAATGTTTTCATCTAATTAAGTTTTGCATTTTGGTTGCCTCTCTACGCGGTTATTGTATGGGAAAGCTAGGGATAGATTTATCAATCTTTTTCATTATCTCAATTGTTTCTTTAAGAGAAACAACAACTTTTTGATAATGCAGAATATCTTCATCGCTAAGAGTGCGTTCTTTCCTGTCTTTGATCCATTTTTGACAGGGTTGATAGCCACCAACATAGAAATTCCAAACTTCTTCAGGAACTCCAGTAAACTTGTCGCCATTTTTATTGATTTGGACTGTACCATTTTGATATTTGGGGTGTCCTGATGCGACGATGTATTTTCCTGTTCCTTCAACAAATTCGGTAATGAGGTTGTCGAGTTTTGGAGATGTCATCAAGTGAAGTTGAACTAATTGTTCGCCGTAGTCTGCCAGTTGGCGGAAGAGTTTGTCATTGCTGGTGAGAGGGACGCGGGGGAAATCGATTTTGAGGAATTCGGCGTAGCGATCGCGGTAAGTGGGAGAATGAAATATAGCGTAAATATAGTAAAAAATAGCTTCGGGGGTAGGGGTATAGCCGAGTTTGTCTTTAATAGAGTTGAGGAAATTTTGAGAGAGATTAGGATAACACTTGTTTTTCAGAATTGACTTTTGAATGTCATCGGAGTCAGAATAAAGGTATAAAGGGGCTGTATAAGCATTGCAAAATGCTGTGCCAAGAGAATGCAAATCAGTAATCTGATTAGTAACAAATGAGTAGTTATGTTGTTCAGGAGGGCAGCGTTCAAAAATTAAAGCAAGATTCGTATCTATTAGATTTTGCATAACTTCATATCTTGGATAAGCAATAAAGCCTTTAGACTTGTTTGTATACCAAGTCCATCGAACATCAAAAGGTCTATAGAAAATTTTTCTTATATATTTTTGCGTAGGTTGATAAGAACTCAAATTTTTTTTAGCCCAATCAATAGACCAATCTCTACCATCATCTGCTACATGGTATTTAACTCTAAATTTTTCTATACTTAAATTAAGCATATCTTGAATTATTTTAATTAAATCTTTCTGCTTAAAAGCAATAGTTATTGAGTCTCTCTTCGTTTGAATACCTGAGACATAACGAGAGAAAATTTCAACTACTGATATTGCTTGATTGTATTCATTTGATAGCGAAAAATCTTTGTGACAAAAGAAAAAATAGTTTTTTTGGGGAACTATATTATTCCACTTAGTGCTGCATATAGATGACTTTTTAAGTTGCTGGTATTTGTTATCCCGAAGTCCCCACATATCTGCGTGATAAATGCTAGATTCTTGACGAGATTGCAAATATTTAGCAAATAAGTTAATTGAAACACCTTGCTGAATATCAAAAATATTTTCATCTTTCGATCCATCGGGACACTTTTCTTTTTTCTTGATACTTCCATGTAGGTCAAGCGTCCAAATATCATCAAAGCTATTCATTAAACTTTGACGCATTCGTCGATGAGTTATCCCATCCAAGAAAGTATTACTGGATATAAATGACACAATGCCATGACCTGTAGAGTCAATTCGCCATTGAGCAGCCCTGATAAACTTAATAAAATCATCATCTAGGTTTAACTTTTTCTCATTCAAATCTTTTTTATAATCTTTGATTAAATTACTAATCCATTCGCTAGAATTGGCAGAACTCACAGAATAAGGAGGATTGCCCATAACAACCATAATTGGATTTTCTTGTTTGATTTCGGCTGCTTGACTAGATTCTTCGGCAATAAACTCTTCAACTAGTAATTCACTTTTTTTAGTAGGTTTATCTAAAGTATTAGTTAAATAAACACCAAGTCGCTTTCCACTATCAAACTGATATCCAGTCTCTTCAAGAAACAACCCCAACTTCAAATGAGCGATCGCATAGGGAGCCATCAATAACTCAAAGCCAAATATTCTCGGTAACAATCGCTCTCTGACATAACCAGACCAAGACTTATCCTCTAATCCCTCAGTCAATGCCTCTGGTGACTCTTGAAATCGCTTATAAATTAACTGAAATATCCACAACAAAAATGTCCCAGTTCCACAAGCCGGATCGAGAATCATTACTTCTGGATCGGCTATACCTAAAGGCTTATCAAACTTATCTTTTAATAACTCATCAACCGAACGCACCATGTAAGATACAACAGGTTCGGGAGTATAATATACCCCTCGCCGTTCTCGCATCTTTGGCTTATAGGCTGCTAAAAAGTCCTCATAAAATCGAATAACAATATCTTCTTGGTTAATCTTTTGGTGAAAGTCTCGCAGAATGACTTCCATCTTAGCAACTCGCAGATAAGAGATAATTTCCACAATCGCCGGCGATCGCTCGGAGATATCCTGAAACAAACGACGCAAAAATGGATTAGTTTCTGGCAATAGTTTCCATGCCGTCAAACGATTAAATCCAGTAGTTTGGAGGTCATCTTGATTCCGCTCATAGCTAAATACCCTAGCCGTAAACAAACCATAGGCAACAGTTTGAGCATAAATATCAGCAAAACTATATTCTTTTTCGTCAGTAGAACTTACTTTAAGATTGGGCAGTAATTCCTTCTGAAAACTGGTCAACAATTGATGTAAATATCCATCTGCTGACTCGGCAGCATAAACATCGGGTATTACTTGCTCAATCTGTCTTGTTACTTCCGCCAATCGCTGTGCTAACTCTTTCGCCGTCGCAACAGAATCGTAGAAAACCCACTCTACCAGAGGTGTAGATACTAGTGCCTTTTCTGCGATCGGTAATGAGTCTCTATGTAATCGAGGAAGTCTGCTATTAAGTAGCTGTGGGGAATTCCATTCAAAAGTCTGAATTTGTCTAATTCGCAGCTTCCCTTCAGTTGGGAGAACCAAAGCTACTCTACCTGTTTCTTCGACCCTAGGTAAAAGCAGATACATGACGGGCTGGTCTTCATTAACCCGATCAACGTAATGCCCATAAATTTCCTGTTGTTGTTCGGGGCTGTGTTCGGGGCTGGTTAAAAATGCCTTCAGATCGCGATCGCCCCAGGAATTAAGTTCATCATAAAAACCCACCGCGATCGGCTGTGTTTCCTCTGCTGCCGATTTATTTTCTCCTGGTCGCAGAAACCAAAATCGAGAACCAGAGCGATCGCGCAGTGCGATCGGATAATCTAATAATTCTTTAAGAGCTTCAACACGGCTTTTTTCATCACCACTCATAACAGATTTAAACTGTTGAGTCGTAAAGCTTAAAGATTTGATTTTTTCGGATTTAATTGGAGCTTGAACCATAATAATTCTCTATAAAAAAGCACGCAGAATCCCTGTCACGCACTGCCGATAAGTGCGTAAAGACGTGAATATTAGTTAGTGATTAAATTTTGTTTCGCCTTGCTTGAAAGGCTGACAGTTTTAGTTAACTGATTTAGCTAGATAGTTTTCCAACAACTCCTCACCCCGTTCCCCCAACTCTGTAAGCTTTGCCTCAATTAGCTTGAGAGCCATTGGAGAAGGTTGAGAATGACCGTTTTCCCAGCGGTTAACCGTGGGCGTAACTACTCCTAATTCTTGACTTAGCTGTTGCTGGGTCAGATTTAGCTCATGCCGAAGTTGGCGAATCAACTCACCTACTTGAGGCTGTTTCATCGCGGTTATTTTTATTGACTGCATAGGTGCAATAAAGCTCATTTAAGTTATATTGAGCTTCTATTTATTTATTTGATATATTGTTTGATTTCGTAAACGTTATATTGTCGAATATAGCTGTGATCCCAAGCAGATGTAAT
>JBJOPG010000389.1:0-3320 GCA_046050865.1 Cyanobacteriota bacterium | reverse complement strand
CTATTTTGATAGCTACCGTCGGGCTACCTTGCCACAAAATCTGACTCAAGCTCAAAGAGATTACTTTGGTGCCCATACCTATGAACGAGTCGATCGCCCCAGGGGTGAATTTACTCATACTGAGTGGACTAAAGTTGCTGAGAAATAAGCTGAGTATCTGAATCTAGTCGCTCTAGTTAAGTCTAGATTTATTTTGAGGACTTACCCTTCGCCCCCTAAATCCCCCAAATATGGGGGACTTTTTGTGTGACTATATGATGTATTTGTTGTAAGTATCTAAACAAAATAAATTACGCACTTGACTTTTTCCCTTTTCCCAATCTTAACTAGATAATTAATTTTGCATGACTACTTATTTGATGATGTCTGGAGATCAGGAGAGTCACTATGAGTTATCGTAATCCTGCATCAACTGTCGATATCATTATCGAGTTGATCGATCGCCCAGGCAGACCAATTGTACTGATTGAAAGAAAAAATGAACCCTTTGGCTGGGCAATTCCCGGCGGCTTTGTGGATTATGGGGAGTCGATTGAAACCTGTGCTATTCGCGAAGCAAAAGAGGAAGTTAGTCTACAAGTAAAACTGGTTGAACAGTTTTATGTTTACTCCGATCCCCAGCGAGATGCTCGTCAACATACTCTGGCGATCGCTTTTATTGCCACGGCAACGGGTGAACCTATGGCGGCGGATGATGCTAAAAACTTGGGGGTATTTCATCAATGGGAGATACCCCCAAATCTCTGTTTCGACCACGACCGCATCATCAGTGATTACTGGAATTATCGCAATTATGGTTTAAGACCTAGCATCATGTAAGTTTTAACAAAAAGCTTTAAAAAATAACTAACAACTAATGCATATCTCTTTGTCTGATCCTCCCTGGGTAGATCTTAGAACCTATGATTCATCTAATTTGCAACGAGGAAGAGCCAAATGGTATGTGATGATCTGGTGGTTTATCCAGGCGATCGCTTTTTCCCTAAGTCTCCATAATGGCAATCGATTTCGCTGTTGGCTATTACGCTTATTTGGCGCGGACATCGGTCAAGGAGTAATCATTCGTCCTTCAGCACGTTTTACCTTTCCCTGGAAAGTGAAAATTGGCGACTATAGCTGGATTGGAGATCAGGTGGTTTTTTATAGCATCGATCAGATTAATGTCGGCTGCCATAGCGTTATTTCCCAAAGGTCTTATCTTTGCACTGGTAGTCACGATCCAGAAACTAGATCTTTTGCCTTAATTACAGCTCCGATTAATATTGGTAACGGTGTTTGGGTTGCTACGGACTGTTTTATAGCTGCGGGAGTAGAGATTGGAGCCAATAGCATTGTCGGGGCAAGAAGTAGCCTGTTCAAAAGTATTCCTGCTGAACAAGTTGCTTGGGGTAGCCCCTGCGAAGTCCGCTATCCCCGCACAATTAAATCCTAGCCTAGTCTTCGGCAAAGATATAACGATGTAGATCCGCAGGATTAGGTTCGGGGCTACTTTCGGCAAATTGAACCGCTTCATCGACAGTGGCAGCTACTTTGCTGTCAATCTCTTTCAGTTGTGCTGCGGTAGCTAAGTTCTGTTCAATTAAGTAAGCAGCAAATTTAGTAATGGGATCTCGCTTACCCCAAAATTCCTTCTCTTGAGGATCTCTCAGTTCATCAGGATCTGCCAGAGAATGCCCCCGAAAGCGATAGGTCAAGGCTTCAATTAATGTGGGGCCTTCTCCTGCACGGGCACGGGCTACCGCCTCCTTCGCTAGGGTATTCACCGCTAACACATCCATCCCGTCTACCTCGTAACCTGCCATGTTAAATACACTAGCTTTTTTGTAGATTTCGGTCTGAGAAGTTGCGCGATCGTGAGCCATGCCGATCGCCCATTTGTTGTTTTCGACGACATAAATAATGGGTAATTTCCACAGTGCTGCCATATTCAAGCATTCAAAGAACTGACCATTGTTGCTCGCCCCATCCCCAAAGAAACAGACTGCCACTGAGTCAGAACTTTCATCTCCCATGGCTTCGCGACGATATTTACTTTGAAAAGCTGCCCCCGTAGCCACAGGAATTCCTTCGGCAACAAAAGCATAACCCCCCAAAAGTCCATGCTCGGCGGAAAACATATGCATTGAACCACCACGACCTTTGCTACAGCCTGTTTCCTTCCCAAATAACTCTGCCATGACTTCCTTGGCTGGCACTCCCGCACTCAAAGCGTGAACGTGATCTCGGTAGGTACTAGAAACATAGTCCCCTTTAGTTCTCAGCGCCTTAATTATCCCTGAAGATACAGCTTCTTGTCCGTTGTAAAGGTGGACAAAACCAAACATCTTGCCTCGATAGTACATTTCAGCACACTTATCTTCAAATAAGCGCCCCAAAACCATATCTTCATAAAGAATGAATCCTTCTTCTTTGGTTATCTTGACAGAACTAGCATCAAATTTAGGTAAGGTTCTTTCAGCACACATACAAGTAGTTTCAAAATAAAGGCGCAGATATATATTGAATCACAAAATTTCAGTGGGCGAAAGCTAAGAGCAATTTGGCTTAACTTGGCTCGATTGATTTAGCAGGATAAAATTTCCCTGTCCCCTAACTGTTAACAGTCTTTAAAGAATCTTCTCGGCGATATTTTGGTGTAAAAATTAATCTTGTTGAGGATGATCAGGATAATTCAAGAACCATGACCATACATCTGCATTCCAGAAATTTAGACGTATTTTACACCAGGCTCATTGTCAAAATCTTCATTCTGAGGGAGCTTCTCTCCCATTTCAGTATCAACGGCGCAAGTTTCTCAAGCTGAGTGCTTTAGCGGGCAGTGCTGCGATCGCCACTACAGCAATACCCTTGATCAGAACAGCAGCAAGCCTAGCAAAACCTCCCAAAATCGCTATTGTTGGCGGTGGGATTGCCGGTTTAAATGCCGCCTATCAGTTACACAAATCAGGGCTACAAGCCACAGTCTATGAGGCTAAATCCCAGGTTGGTGGACGCATTCGGTTGGGTAGGCTGATTTTTGCCGGAGAACATTTCAGCGATGAATTTTATGGCTATATGAATGGTGGAGCCCAAACAGGTAGGCTGGCAGCTCTGGTTATTATAGAAAACATTGGCGTTGCAAAGTAACCTAACTATAGATATTTATGGTCTAGGCGATCGCCTACTGCTTGTTCCAAGAATCAGATTAGTATAGATACTTCTTGATAGCGATCGCAAACATTCTTAGAGAGTGTTTGTAAATAAAAGATTAAGTAGAAAATTTTTCATTTCGAGCTAGCCTTTTAGACATTAAGTGAACCATTGCGATATAAATCAGCGAT
>JBJOPG010000388.1:0-3042 GCA_046050865.1 Cyanobacteriota bacterium | reverse complement strand
AAAGCTATCCTGATATACCCTTGAACTTTACTATGGGTGTCAATAATGGTTCTGTAACAAAAGCGACCCCCATTACTAACTAACTTTAGTGGCGATCGCCCCGAAAAATGACCGCAACTATAATTGAAACAAGAGCAAGAAAATTTGCTCTAGAAACAAAAACAATCACAAGCAAAAAACAAATGACTAACACCGAGGAATTACAACAAGTTTTAGATCAGCTCAATGTTCTTTCTGGCGAATTCGCAGAAATGAAAGAAGATATCAAGTCGATCAAAAAAGAAGTTAATGATATCGGGACTAGTCAAGCCTTACTAGTTAATGATGGCAAGTGGATCAAGATTCTCTACGGAGTATTTTCCAGCATCATCATCTTACTGATGGGAACGTTAATTAACATCAAATCTTAGTAAAGAGCCACCAAGGAAACAAGGAACAATCACGATCCTTCATCTTGGCGGCAATAAAATATTACCCTGAAGGATGCCACTTTGTTTCAATCCTTATCTTTGATCGCCTCGAAAGGCGATCGCAACCTGTAGAAGCAAAACTTTAGAATTCCTCTTGATTACTTAACGAAGCTTTTAGATTAGTAATTGGGTATCAAGCCAAAATATTTAGCAACACTACCAAAAATAATAACCACTATGCCAACAAAGATGCCACGATTGGTAAATTCACTATTGCTGATACGTTTATCTAGCTGATCGACTTTGGTATCTAGTGCTTTAATCTCTCCTGTGAGTTTATTGTCAAGTGCTTTGATATCGCCTTTAATTTCAGATTGACTAAGCTTAATAGTGTTGACCTCTTCAAGCAGTTTTCTTTGGTCTAATTTTATTTCGTTGAGAATATCAGCGATGTCGGTCTGGATAACAGGGTTGGTCATTTAGTATAGTCTAATTAGATTGAATAAATAATTGAATAAACATCCCCAATGATTTTGTCGTTTGAGGGGATGTTTATATTTTAAATCTTCTGAGGCTTGGAAGAGTGATCAACAGTGAGATTATAGTTGCTCAATAAAGCAGTTTCAATCCTCGATCGCCTCGAAGGATGATCGCAACTTCATAGTGATCACGAAGGAGATCAACAATATGGTTTCGATCCTTGATTGCTCCGAAAGACTATCACAGCTTTGTTGTTACGGAGTGAGGGGTTCCATTTTACGATTCATCGAATACATCTTAAAAGAAGTTGGACTGTTGATAAGTCCCGCTAATCAGTCTAGTAAAAAATCAGTATTTTACAAATTAGTAGCTTACGAGTAACTATTAGAGATAGAAGCAACAAAGCAATTTCCCAACTTTATTTAATTTGTAGAAATTGCACAATTTAGGACTTGAAAATCTAACTTCGAGGTCTTAAAGATGCATTCAACTTAGTCTTTTAGCACCAAATATTTGACCTAAGAGCTACCTCAGAACAGTGAACGCCTATAACTAACAAGTATGATCAGCGATCGCAGTTCTTTTCAGCAATTCAAATTATAGATAAAAAGCTATGATTATATATAAATATATAGCTTTTTGACTATGCTAAAATGACACCAAATGAAAAACCCCTTTAAATAATCTTAATCAAGAGGACTATTTGAGTTATGGTTGCAATCATCAATACAAACCAAACCAGTCAGACTAATAGACTAACCTTACAAACTATTGAGCTAGCCCCAGAGACTACGGCTATTCGCTGTCTTGATTGGGATCGAGATCGCTTTGATATTGAATTTGGCTTACAAAATGGGACAACCTACAATTCTTTTATTATTCGCGGCGAAAAACTAGCTTTAGTGGATACTGCTCACGCTAAGTTTCGTCAGTCTTATCTAGAGTTGTTAACGGGTTTAATTGATCCAGCGAGCCTTGATTATCTGATCATTAGTCATACCGAACCCGACCACAGTGGTTTAGTAAAAGATATTTTGGCATTAGCTCCCCAAGTGACGGTGGTGGGGGCAAAGGTGGCAATTAAATTCTTAACGGATATGGTGCATCAACCTTTTGCACACATCATTGTGAAAAATGGCGATCGCCTAGATTTAGGCAAGGGACATGAACTAGAATTTGTCTCAGCGCCTAATTTGCATTGGCCCGATACAATTTTCACTTACGATTATCAAACTCAAATTCTTTATACATGTGATGCTTTTGGTCTGCACTATTGCGACGAGCCTACTTTTGACGAAGATTTAGAGTTAATTGAAGCCGACTTTGAATATTACTATGACTGTCTGATGAAACCCAATGCCCGTTCGGTGTTAGCAGCGATCAAACGGATGGACAAACTGGCGTTAAAGACGATCGCCACGGGACATGGCCCTTTGTTGCAACACCACCCCGCTGAACTAGTTAATCGCTATCAGCAATGGAGCCAAGCACAAACCAAAACTGAAACTTTAGTAGCACTGTTTTATTCTGAAGACTATGGCTACAGTGAAGATTTAGCTAGAGCGATCGCCCAAGGGATTATCAAAACGGGAGTAGCGGTGGAATTAATTGATTGGAACAATACCGAACCCCAGGAAGTAAGAGAATTAGTCACCCAAGCAGCAGGATTAGTGATTGGGATGCCACCGCAATCAGATCAAGAAGCTCACACTATTCTCAGTACGATTCTTGCCGCAGCCCATAGTAAGCAATCTATTGGTTTATTTGAAGCAGGGGGTGGGGAAGATGAACCGATTTATCCTTTGCGGAACAAATTGCAGGAAACTGGTCTAATTGAAGCTTTTGAACCAATTATTATCAAAAAAGCCCCCGATCAAGCAACCAAACAACTGTGTGATGAAGCAGGGATAGATTTAGGACAGTGGTTAACTCGCGATCGCACCGTCAAACAAATCAAAGCCATTGACAGTAGCTTAGAAAAAGCCTTGGGCAGAATTAGCAATGGTTTATATATCATCACTGCCACCAAAGGGGATATTCAGAGTGCGATGGTGGCATCCTGGGTAACCCAAGCTAGTTTAACTCCCTTGGGCATTGCGATCGCAGTGGCGAAAGATCGAGCGATCGAGTCTTTGATGCAGATTGGCGATCG
>JBJOPG010000387.1:0-3058 GCA_046050865.1 Cyanobacteriota bacterium | reverse complement strand
CCATGACGGCAGCGGAAAGAAATGCCTACGAAGAGAAAAAACTCAAGTTACGAAAGGCAATGGCAGATGCGACCTTAGTGGATGAATTAACAGGACAAACTGACCACAGCTCCACAGAAACAACAGAAATTTTGTCAGAGAATTTGCAGCGTCGACAAAAGTTAGAAGCAGCGGTGGAAAATGATGATTGGAGTTCAGTGATTGAGTCTCAACAATAGTTTATAGCTTATAGCTACCTTCATCGTTAATCGCTTTCTTGATTGACTAGCTCTTGTAAACCGACAAACCCCACAAAAAAAGTATAAACTCCATAAAGCAAGGGTTTTTGGTTGTAAGCAGGGGCTTTAAAGGCGGCGATCGCTCCTTCAACTCCATGAGCGACGAGAATAAAACTTCCTAGCCGAAATAGAAAAGTTAGGTTAGGGGGCAGGGATGCCCCTTGTAAATGTAGGAATAAATTCCAGCCTAATAATCCTAATGCACTAGTTATGACTAGGCTAGAGGCAATTTTGATGAATTTCGCTACTGTTGAGTTCACTATTGATTAATTAATTTAATTTAATTTAATTTAGTTCCTATAATTAAACAGTATCTAAAAATAGCTTTAAACTGCTCTTAATCTACAAAACTATCATTAATAAATGCGCGATCGCTATACGGTAAATAGTAAACCAGCTATCACGAGACAAGTATCCACCTTAATTGCCATTCTTGCCGCTTTCGGCATGAATATTTGGGCTAACCTCAATCCTCCCAATGGATTAACCATCGGTGCAATTTCCCAAACTCTCTTCAAAAACGTCCTGATTACTCCCGCTAACTATGCTTTTGCGATTTGGGGATTAATCTATCTGGGGTTAATCTCTTTTGCGGTTTATCAAGCATTACCCAGACAAAAAAGTGATGTCTTGCTATACAAAATTGGCTATAAATTGGCGATCGCTTCCATCTCTCAGATCATCTGGGTATTTTGTTTTCTCTATCGGCAATACGATGCGTCCATGCTTGCCATGGTGTGTATTTTGTTTCCCTTAATTGCTGCTTACTGGAGTTTGCCTTTCAAGACTCCCATTTCTCAATCGCACCGCTGGTTAATTAAATTCCCCATTACTATCTATTTAGCTTGGATTAGTGTGGCAACCATAGTTAATGGAGCAATCCTACTCGAGTCTCAGAATTGGAGCGGCTGGGGTATTGACCCTCTAGTCTGGACGATCATCATGCTCTTGATCGCAGGTTTGATCACTCACTTTGTGGTTCTTCCCCGTCTCGATTTTGTTTATGGGGGAGTATTTGTCTGGGCATTAATAGCGATCGCCATTAAAAATTCAGAGTTCGTGCTGATCGCAGGTACAGCGATCGGTTTAAGTATTTCTTTGATTGTTTTACTTTTGTCTTTTAGTTTTTACGGTCACGAACATCGAGCAAATTAACAAAAGCCTATAGCTTATAACTTATGGCTTACAGCTAACACAGATTTAATCGGTCTAATGATTTCCTTTCCTTCTTTATCTACCCTGCCGTAAATAGCCTGACCATCATAGTACAAGGAGGCGGAACTGCCCCCATCGAGATTCATTGCCTTCACTGCCCCCAATTCAGCCATTGCCGAACCCAGTTCAGGAATTGAGATCCCTGAATTCAAAGGTTGCTCTGACTGTTGGGCGACCATTGCTAAAATCACATCTCCCGCTTGGGTAATCCCTACGGCACTTCTGGCATTCAAACTATCATTGCCGATCGCATCACGGATTTTTTCGCTTTTTTGATAGACAGTAAAGCCTTCTATGATGGAAGAATCTTGAGGTAACAAACCAGGCCCACCCCCCAGAGATTCCATTAAGGTGCAATCTTTTAGTATGGGAGCAGAATGTAGTTGAATATCGTATTTGGTCTTTTCCCCGCAGCTATAACGACGAAACTCAGTACGGTTCAAAATCTTGCTTAAATAGGGTTTAAGGTCGGGATTGTCCATCAGTCTTTCATTAAAGCGGGGATCAGCTACAATTTGCGATCGCTGAACGATAAAAGAAGTTGTTTTCTGATTTACAGGGTCAAAATAACCACCATTGATCGCCGCAAGAAGATGGTCTTGATTATTTTTGGCAAAGTCTGAGATGGGTTGTAAATCCCCGGAAATAACTGGACTAACTAGATAACTACTGTCGTGAGGAATGGTGACAGTATGAATCGTATATTGCGATCGCTTGATAGTTTGATGCTCAAGTTGATGAGCTGCCGATTGAGCTGCGGGAGATCCCATGGCGATCGATAGTCCAATACCCAAACAAACTAGAGCTAAAATAATTCCTTTAGGCTGCTTCATGAAAAGATTGCTGTGATTTGATTGTTAATTGATATTTTTAATATTTTCCTTCGGATAGTAAATCAAACCTACTCCTGCCTTATTTTTGTGGGTAATGATGGCTTTATCGGCAATTAATTCCCGAAGATGAATTTGAATCATCGACATTGGACGATTCAGAATTTGTTTAATTTCTTTGATGGTTATGCCCGTTTTTCTGGTTTGGATCAACTGTAAGACCTGCTCTTGAGTGCTCATACCAGGACTAGCGCTAATAATCTTTATTTCAATCACAAAATCATCTTCCTGTGAGCATTGACGGTGGCGGCGATCAAAAGTTGTTAAACGTTAAATTTTTACCCGATCAAAAAACAACAGCAAAAACCTACAGCTAACGTCGTAGTTATATTTCGTTATACTTGGTGGTGGCTACCGAAAATATACGTAAACAAAAAAATATTTAGCGCAACTATGCGTGAAATCACTGAGTTCTTGTCCTGACTCATGAGAAAAACTAAAAGCTAAAAACTAAAAACTAAACATGTCGATCACACAAGTACTAGTTACTGGCGCAACGGGGAAAACAGGCTCGATAGTCTATCAAAAACTTAAGCAAGATCAAAACTTTGAGGTTAAAGGATTTGCGCGATTAGGCTCCGCCTACGCTTCGCGATCGCCAGAGAAAGTTAAAGAGTTATTTGGCTCAACTGAAAACTTTTATTTTGGTGATATTAAAGATCCCCAGAGTTTGAC
>JBJOPG010000386.1:0-3083 GCA_046050865.1 Cyanobacteriota bacterium | reverse complement strand
AAGAGGGTGGTTTTGCCTGTACCTCCCATTCCCTTTAACAAGAGAATGTTGCGTTTTAGTAAAGCTTTTTCAATTAAGAGAATATCTAAATCCCTACCGACAAAACTATAAGTAGGCTGCTGAAACTCATATTTACTATCGAGACTTAACCAATATTTCTCTTCTTCCTCTGGGGTAAACTCTCTTAGGTTAAAATCTACTTGACCATTGCAATAGGTGACAGGTAACAGCCAATCTTCTAAGTCAATTTCGGTATTGTAATAAGCCCTTCTGCCTTTGCGGCAATATAATTCTCTTCTGCCTAAGCGAATTGCTTGGTTAATATCTTGGTTATCAAACAGATGCTGATAAATCTGCCGCATCATAATTTCCGCAGCCGTTACTGTCACGGAATAACTCATCGCTACCACCATTTGCATTCCCGCATTCATCAGGCGACTACCTAAGCTGGTTTCGCGGTTATCTTCCCAATCGTCTTTTACCTCCTTATTGAGAGGGGTTAGGGGGGATCGAAGCTGTTTCCCTGACTGACAAGCGTTGAGAATACAAACGGGTATTCCCTTTCCTGTTAACAAATTAGCAATTTCTGAAGCTTCAACGAGATCGTATTCTCCTTTGTTTTCTCCCTCTAAAGCTAAAAAAGCTTTCAATCCTTCGTATTGTTCTATTTTACCTCTGCCGTATCTAGCAGCATAAATATAGCGATTAGCTTCAACACCTTTCTGAAAATCTTGATAACTTTTTAAGGCTCCATGCACATCAAAATGGACAATATGATAATAGCCACTTCCCTTGCTTTCCAGATGTCTGGCTAACGCTTCATAAGTACCAGGGCGCAATAGTTCAATCTTAACCCGTAACTTCGCGTTTCTAATTGCTTCTACTAAAGGACGAGAAATAGTACGATAACCCACATCCTCATCTGCATTGGGTCTAGCAGTAACAACTAACAGATTTACCGTAGGAAATTCTCGAACTCTCGCCTCAATAACCGCAGGTTTGACACTTTTCCTGATTAAAATAGAGTCTATAGATAAAGGGCGAGGTAAATCTGGGTCTTGCAAAGCTTTCCAGTGAATAGCATGAAATTCTGGAGTGATACTTTCAATTTCTATCTGTACCTGACTTAAATCGCCCCTTAACTGACTGTATTGGCTATAAGCGTTAATATTTGTCTGAAATACTTGCTTAAATAACTCCTGTCCGTATTGCTTAACACTAGCTGCTGCTTTATCCGCTTTTACTTGCTCTAGGATCGGATAGCGCAACCAATCTTCAAAATACCATTCTAATTCTTGCTCTTCTTTCTCTTTAAAAGGATCGCTGACTGTAATTTGGTAATTATTTCCCTCGATCGCTAAAGTAGCGTCAAATCCTGTCTCTGTCTTACCTTGTTCGCGGATAGTAATTACAGCCATAATCTCAAGATATAAGTAGCCAAGTAGGCAATAACAAACCTAAAGCCTACATATTTCCTATTTCTAAATCTAAACTGTTAATTTTGAATAGTTAGCGTAATTTTATTTCTGCTTAAGATTCATTGGTTTGAGGCAAGACGGTGATTAAAACTAAAAATTGTATTTAATTTTGTACATATCTTCTTCTTTAAATTTAAATCTTTCTTTCTTTTTAGTAGGCTGTTGAGATGTTTCTGTTGCATCTTGCGGATGAGATTCCGAAGTCTGTTCTTGCTTTTTAGGGTTATCTTTATTATCAGTCATAATCTTAAAAGCTATCATTTGAAATATGTTAACTATTTGCAATTATAGATCGTTAATTAAAATTAATGACTGAGACTCCTAAATCAGCTTCTCTCGATGAAGAGTACGAAACTAATATCACCCTCAGCTATGAATATGCAGAAAAATCTATTAAAGAAGTTCAAGATGCTAGCAATCATATTAATACCCAATTAGGTTTGCTAATAGGTTTCAATCTAACTTTTATCCGTTTTTTTATTAATAACTTGCCAAATAAGATTTACAATTTGGATTTTCTACTGTGTAATTCTTGTTTGTTATTAAAAATACTCGCTTATGTTCTTTCAATCGCCAGTATTGTTTTGTGTTTAGCAGGACTATATAAAACTATTGACTACAATATTATCAAACCGAATATTCTAGTACAAAACTGCGATCACACTGCTAATGTAGAATTAAAATTAGCAATTTTGGATACCTGGAATGAAAAACTAGATAATTTCATCAACCTAGTAAGTTCCAAAAAACAACTTTTTAATTACTCGATAATTCTTTTATTATTATCAGGATTAATAGCTATTCTGGATACAATAATTGCGAAGATATTTTATTGACAATTAACTGGAAAAATCTTTGCTAACTTACGCTGTTATTATCAGCATTAGCTCGCGATCGCCACAGATGTAGCATGGATTCCTAACGCTCTGTTAAGCTCAATTGCCGATTTAAAGCTGGCAACGCCCATAAAAGTTATAAATGGTGTTGTTATCAATAATTACTATGTTAGATTTGCTCGTGGTAGGTGTTACAAGTATTACTGCTTGGTTTAATCGGTTTAATCCCCTACCTTCAGCCAAAGCTGATCTACAGCCCCTAGAATTATTTCCTTGGGAACAATCGGCTGTTTTTAAACTTCCCGAATATAATCGCGATCGCCTTTCTCAAACCATTACTGATCATTATCTCCAGAAGTTGGACAAAGAAGGATTTGATCGCGATCGCCAAGGGCTATGGGTGCAATCGGGTTGGGATGTGGCGGCGAGTCATTTAGGCAAAACACCACTGCCAGCGGCATCTTTAAGCAAAATTGCTACCACTCTGGCAACATTGAGTAAATGGGGCGCAAATCATCAATTTAAAACCAATATCTACATGACAGGGGAAATTAGCCAGGGTGTTGTTACGGGAGATCTGATTATTCAAGGAAATGGCGATCCTTTGTTTGTCTGGGAAGAAGCGATCGCTCTGGGAAATGCTCTCAATCAACTAGGAATCAAAGAGATCCAGGGCAATATTTTAGTTACAGACAAGTTTTATATGAACTTTGAATCGTCATCTGTAACCGCAGGCAAGTTATTGCAACAGGCATTAAATCGTAATCTG
>JBJOPG010000385.1:0-3086 GCA_046050865.1 Cyanobacteriota bacterium | reverse complement strand
TCAAACAAGATGATGTTTTCAGTCAAAATAAGTTTATTCATGCTCTATTCGGGATTGTTGCATAAAATTGTGAGAAAGACAAGTTTTTGCAACACTACCAGAGATAATCAAGAAATAAATTGAATTTTCATACCCTGATTCAGCAACGCCGACTAGCCAAGAGTATTTTTTGCTCTAGCCCTCTTTTGTCACTCTCCGAGTTCAAAGAGTAGTAGAAACAGAGGCTAGCCATCAGGCGAATAGAAAGAAAATTGATTCATAACACCAATGAGTCGATGAAAACCAACTAGTAAAGAACGGTTGGGGAAAATGTCTAACCAAGGAACAATCGTCCAGAACAAAACAGTCGGTTGGATAATTAAACGAAGGTTGTTCAAAGTGGTCTTCCATCCTTCTCTATGAGACCATTGTTGATGAAGAGAAAAATCAGAAACAGACTCTTTAGATGCTCCCTGAGAACTAGATAAAGCTTGGGATTGATTTAAGTTGCCGAAAGCTGGGGAATGGGAACTAATCATCCAGTAAGCGGAAAAAATAATTTCCCACCATTTATTAATTGCTTGAAAATCAGTGAATCTATAATTAGTCCATCCTAATTCCTGTTTGCATTGTCTAAATCCATATTCAACCCATGTTCTCAATCCATATAAGTTACCTAAAGTTTTCTTCATTCTACTTCTAGTTTCTTGAAGATTAGTCATGATAAAAGAAGTCGAATTTTCTGGCATAGTTTCAGTATCGGTAGTGACTTCCCAATAAGTTTTTTGATTTCTTTTTCCATAAATTATTTCTCTGATATACCTAGTTTCAGATTTTTGGTCACTAAAAGTTCGCTTGAATTTACACCACTTGTTAGCTCTAACCTTCTGCTTAGGGGACAGCCAAACACCATGATTACTTCGGATTGCCAATACCCAAGGCAAATTATGCTTGTCTAGTGTTCTGATAAATGAACTAGCTTCTCCATATAAGCTATCAGCTAGCACCAAATCAATATTAAATCCAAATTCTATTAGTTCTGTAACGATAGATGATGCTAACTCAATTTTAGTCTTGTAACTATCTAATTCTTTCAACCTTCCTCTAGGTTTAAACACTTTGAAAATTAGAGGAAAAGTTACATTTTCGTAAATTCCATAAGCATTAACTGATACTATGCCATTATCTATTTTCCCGACACTTCCTAAATACTGTCTGGCTACATAATCTGTTTTTTTCCCTTTTTTTCGATCTCCTGTTTCATCAATCACCACTGTGATTTTTTGTTCTTTTAATGCCCTAAGAGTTAAAGCTAATCTTCTCTCTTTTAATTGGCTTGCTAACCAAGGTGAATTGGCCAGAAAATGGTGCAATGATTGAGGTGAAGATATTCCCACAACTTTCGCTATTTCAGGTAATGATTTTCTTCTAATTTGTGAGATGATTCCTTGATGTAAATATTTAAAACATTCGTAACTTCTTACATCAGAAAATAAGTCATTATAAGCGGAGCAATATTGATCGATGATGGAAACTGTTGGTCGAGCATCTCTTTTTAAATGTTTGAGAATCTGTAATTCTACATCCATTACCCTCTCTACCTCACAACCAACAACAACTTTTTTTATTGTAGTTTAATTCTCGGAGAGTGACAAAAAAGGGCTAGTTTAGATTTATCTACGCTCAATTTTCACAGATTAACTTGATATTACACATTACTACAAGGCTTTATTACTTCTTTAAGACTACCAAACTATGAACATTCTCAAATGGTTTTCAAATAGTCGTTTGCTTGCTCTAACAATTAAAGAAACCAATCAAATTTTGCGGGATCAATCATTATTATTTTTCGTTGTTTTTTCAACAACCTTTTCTTTCTTAGTTTATGGTTTTGCTCTAAATCCAGACATACAAAATCTTAAATTAGGAGTTGTTGATTATGCTAAAACTTATCAAAGTAGAGAACTAATTTCAGCCTTCACTGAAAACAATATCTTTATTCCTGAAATGTATTCTTTGAATGAGCGACAATTGGGAGAACAAGTCCGAAAAGGTAAATTAACAGTAGGGCTGGTAATTCCTTCAAGTTTTTCAAGACAATTAGCCGAAAACAAAAATTCTGAAGTGCAAGTTTTTATTGATGGAGTTGACGCTAATACGGCTGGAATTGCTAATGGTTATATTAATCAAATAATTCAACAATATAATGATCAATTAATCGGTAGTCATGAAGTTTGCACGGAATGCAATCAAAATTCTATTTTAATTAGACCACAAACAGTTTTTCTTTATAATCCAGCTTTAGTAAGCAGTTGGTTTTTCGTCCCAGGAGTAATGGGAATAATTTATACTCTGATTAGTTTGATCAATTCTGTAGGAACAGTTATTAGAGAGAAAGATCAAGGAACTTTAGAACAATTATTAATGACTCCTGCAGAAACATGGGAAATCTTGCTTGCTAAAATATTGCCTTTATTTGTTCTTTTAATGTGTAGTGTTACTGTCCCTTTATTTCTAGGAAGAGTAATTTTTCACATACCTTTTCGCGGTAGCTTCTTATTATTTTACTTATTATCTGCGCTATATATTTTTGTGGGAATAGGAACTGGCATGATACTGGCAACGATCGCTCGTACTCAAACACAAGCTCTCTTAATTTCATTCTTTATTACTTTGCCTATGATTCAACTTTCAGGTGCGCTCGCTCCCGTGGAAAGTATGCCTGCTCTTATGAGATATTTATCTATTTTTGATCCGCTGACTCATTATGTAGCAATTGTCAGAGGAATTATGCTTAGAGGAGTAGGTTTAGAAGGGCTTTGGCAAAATTCGATTGCGCTTCTAGGTTTTGCTGTAATTATTTTATCAATCAGTATTAATAGATTTCGTCGTCAGTTAAAGTAATTTGGCGTTGCGACAGCAAATGACTTTGTTGGCGAAGTTAGACTTTGTATAGCAATGGGGAGTGCGGTTCGTTTTTTAGCAAAAGTGGATAATAACCATATGAAGGTAGTGTTGCAAAAACTTGTCTTTCTCACAATTTTATGCAACAATCCCGAATAGAGCATGAATAAACTTATTTTGACTGAAAACATCATCTTGTTTGA
>JBJOPG010000384.1:0-3089 GCA_046050865.1 Cyanobacteriota bacterium | reverse complement strand
CGATCCCTTAAGTAAATTTAAGGCTGAAGATTATGATGCTGTAATTTCTCTGTGCGGTTGTGGGGTAAATTTGCCCCCAGAATGGGTAATGCAGTCAGTGTTTGAAGATTGGCAATTAGACGATCCCGACGGACAACCTATTGAAACTTTTCATCGTGTTCGGAATGAAATCAAAGAACGAGTAGTTAACTTAATAGCCCAACTTAGCTAAAGCTGTAAAACTTGAGAGTTGCTTTTAATTTTGGAAATGCTCAATTATTCTCATTAAAGTTTAGATTGAGGCAATATGAGGAATCCTCAAAAATATTTAGCAAGTCTACCAAAAAAATCATGGGTGCTGGATGCCTATTTTTTAATGGCGATCGCTATATATACCTGTATGCGATCGCTAGATTATTTATAATAATTCTAAAAACTTCAGACTTCAGACGATCAACTTTTTCCTTAATCAATCGATTTGCACCTTGACAGAGCTACCCTTAGCCCCCTAGCACAATACCGATCACGTCCTTGTTTTTTAGCTTCGTATAGGCAAGTATCGGCGATCGCTACATAGTTAATACGAAGTTCGGATACACCTTCTCCAAATGGTTTGACATCACCAGGATTTCCCAGAGATCAACGACGAATTCGAGTATCAAATTGAAGTGGCGGTAATTACTAACGATCTGCTAATTTGAAGAAGAAGCTGAACGCCTCAAAAGTAGCGGTATCTTACCCGGCGATCGCTACAATCTTCCCGTGATTGCCTTCCTCGACTTGCGATCGCACTTGAGATTCATAGATTTCATCGCCACGTCGAGCGAACTCTTCTTTGCTGTATCGAGGTTGTCGAACTGTCATTAGTTTGACCTCTCTGCGGCTTTTACCTTTTTATTTTATCTTGGTGAGTAGATCGTTGGCTTCAGAACTTGTGTTGGGTTTCACGATGTTCCACCTAACGATCATCGATCACACTCCCTTCAATACGGCTGAAACACGCAGTTCTTTAGCCGCTCAACCACTCAATAACATCGTTGCAACAGTAGACTAACGACTAAGCGATCACAAAGAAGTATTTAAAAAGACTTCAGTCATTATCAGAAAGAATTTCCCCATATGAATATTGATCAATTTTTTCTGACAAATCGGTTTCAACTGTAACTTTAAAGACTGATGTGAACTAGGCTTTTGATCCTGTCTTGCCAAGTAACTCAGTCAGAGAACGCTCAAATTCAACTGATATATCAGGCGCACCGCTTCGGGCATGTGCTATTTCATGTAAAAGTGTTGCCGCATAGTCTTCGATGTTTCGCAACTGTGATCGCTTTATTATTATGTCTGGCGAACTCCATAAGCCGAGAGCCTCCGACATGCCTAGGCTCTCCATACGCATGGTCTCGGATATTTTTATATCACGGACTTGTGAAGGCAAACCACCAATTAATGCCAATATGCTTGGCGTAGTATTGAAAACAGCAAGCTCCGATTTATTTAATTTATTTACGTCAATAAAAGAGAACTCAAAGCTTTGATTCCATTGTTCTTCAAATTGTGACAAATCGGACATTATGTTGCCAGATATATCCGTTTGGCCAGATATTTTGTCTCGAACAGTTTCTGGAATAGTTACGATTTGATACCCTGCATTTTTTGCTTCATCAACGTATTTTCCAGCACTCGTATACTGTGATGGAGTCATAAAAACAACCTTGCCACTAGAATTTAATATTTTAGCAGCATGAACTGAAACATCTGTCCATTTTAACTCGTCATGTAAATTGCCTGTTTCAAAGTTTTTTAAGTCGTTTACTAGCTGTTGAGCAACAGGAGATGATGAACATGATAGAAGAATGGATTTAACACGATCAGAATATGCCGTTCTTCCAACGTTCGTGCGCTCTCTATTCAAAGCTTTTTTTATAGCAGCCGTTAAGGACGTAATATTGTAAGAGAACAAAAAATTATCTTCTTCCGCAACCATTACACCATTGATATATATGCGTGATTGACCTTGATTTTTATTTAAAACGTCACCAAATGATGTTTTCTCTAATGCTGCTTCGCCAGAGAAAATAAGAAAAAGAGACTTTGCTTTTTCTATTTCGTTTGTTGTGCAGCCTGCAAGAATAAAATCTGTGCCCACCATGTCTGGGCATGATGGGGTGGAAATACAAGCATGAAGTGTAACAATATCTTTAAATTCTGCTTTTTCAGACTTGCTTAATGTCACGTCGCCGTGCTTTGACTTTATGACGACTTTTATAGCACGGCGATCAAACGTAGCCAAAGCATCTTTTAAACCCACCCCAAACTTACCAATTAAGTTTGGATGCCCCGTTTTTTCTTCATTTTCTTTTTGTGTAAAGTGCTCATACTTTAAGCCACGGCCAAAATCTCTTATGTGCCACAAGTTATCAGAATCTTGGAAAATTTGTATTTCTTTGCTGCGTGTAATTACTGTTTCATCAAGTGCATTTGAGATTATTTCCCTAATTGCATGATAAGTTTCCCAGTTCTCAAGAACTTTTTCTATATTAAGATCAAATTTTCTCATTGTGGAAAAACCGACTAAAAAACTACTTGAATAGGTTAGCGATGTTATTCGACAGATTGTCAAGCGTCAACATTACCAAGACCTAGAAAAAGTCTACGGTTCGGTTTATTTGCCATTTGCCCTAGAGAGAAAATATAAAAATGCTTTAGGGGAGCCTAATCGCCTTCGTCCCAATTCTTAACCGCAGCTTTTAGATGAAACCTATGGAATAATGAAATGTGAAGTAAAAGTACGGGGCTGCGCCCTAGCTATTAGCTTTTTTTGATAACTAGTAACCAACATGATTCCAGGTGAAATAATTACCCAACCAGGGACAATCGAGTTAAATGCAGGTCGTGCCACCCTAGAAATTGAGGTTGCTAACACAGGCGATCGCCCGATTCAAATCGGTTCCCATTTTCATTTTTATGAGGTAAATGCTGCTTTGGAGTTTGACCGAGAAGGAACCAAGGGCATGCGGTTAGATATTCCCGCTGGGACGGCAGTAAGATTTGAACCAGGAGACGAAAAGACCGTTAACCTAGTGGCGATCGCCGGTAGTCGAGAAATATCT
>JBJOPG010000383.1:0-3096 GCA_046050865.1 Cyanobacteriota bacterium | reverse complement strand
CTCAAAAGCTAATAGCTGAGAGCTAAAAGCTAAAAGCTTAAAACCGATTGACAAACAACGTAGTCTCTTAACTTGTCACCAATGCCCATTACCCATTACTCCTTACTCCTTACCCATTACCCATTACTCCTTACCCATTACTCCTTACTCAGTACCTAATGGTAAGTCTGCTAAATTCTTGTTGGACAAATTACTAACAGCTCGCTGAAGTTCGGCGTAAGATTGATTATAATCAATGATCGCGTTGAGCAAATCACCACGGGCGTTATTTAACTCTGTTTGAGCGTCAATTACTTCAGTTTGCGTACCAGCACCCGCTTGAAATCTCAATCTTGCTAGTCTGAGACTTTCTTCAGACATTCCCAGAGCATCGTTTGCCGTCTTGATGTTATCTTGATTGGCATTGAGATTATAGAAAGCATCTTCAACTTCTAAGCGTATAGCATCTCGTTGGTCAGCAAATTCGGCGCGATCGATTTCAGTATCCGTTGCGGCTTGTTCGGCTCTGGCACGTGCTGCACCACCATCAAAAAATGACCAGTCTACAGTAGCCCCAACTGAATACCCATCGGCGACATCGGAGCCGTCATCTAATTGTTCCTGAAGATCGTAACTGGCAACCAAACTTACTGTAGGGCGATTTTCCGCTAAAGCAATTTGACGTTGTTCGAGATTAATTTCTCTTTCCAACAAAAATTGTTTTAACTCAGCACGATTTTTATATGCCGCTACAATGCTTTTTGGCAAAGATAGTTTCCAAGAACCCACGGCAGTGATTTCACCTTTGGTTTGTAGCTCAACTTTTTGTCCTATATTCAACGTATCTGATAACTGTCTTTGGGCAATAGCTTGATTAGCTTGCTCAGTTTTTAATGTTTGTTGTGCCTGAGCCAATTCAACCTTAGCCTGTAGGACTTCAAATTTTGTACCTGCTTCGGCTTGTTCCAGAAGTTCAGCATCTTTTAGCGTTTGAGTTGCATCTTTTACCGCAGCTTGTTCAATATCGACTTGAGCTTCGGCACTTTGTAGGTCATAGTAGTCGGTGGCAACCTGTAAGCTAGTTTCTTCAATAGTCTGTTCCAAAGCTAACTGATCGAGACGGACTTGTTTTTTGGCACTTCTAATGCTTGCGCCTCTATCTCCACCATCATAAATATCGTAACTAAGAGATAATGAACCATCAAATGAGTTCGTACTACCAGAATTACCCATTGAAGGTTCTCCTAGCGCACTTGCACCCGCACCTGTTGTCGCTGCACCTGTATTTGCCCCTGCACCTGCACCCGCACCTGTTCTCTGCTCATTGTTTGCCCCTAATGACGACTTTAGAGTCGGATATAGCGCAGCTTTAGCTTCTTGTAATTCTGCCAACGAGCGATTAACATTTAAGCGAGATATTTCTACCTCTTGATTAGTGGTTAAAGCTAATGAAACGGCATCTTGTAAAGTAATAGGTCGTTGAACATCGATGGTCACTTGATTGGGTTGGGTCGGAAGTACTAAAGAATTAGGATTAGGATTGGATACTTCTAACTCGAGCTTCGCTGGTATTCCAGATTCAGAATTATCTGGTGTATCGTTCGGCGAGATTGGGGTTAGCTGAGCTAGTTTGTTGGGGAAAGGTGAAAAAGACCAATTAGAAGCAGTTAAAAATTGCTGGGTAGGGGAAAAAGTAAGCTGGTTTGCTGTTGGCAAAGATGCGGTTAAATAATTCAGCTTCATAAGCTTTAACGGAGCATCGCCAACTTGATTAATTTTAGACAAAGACAAATTTTCAGCTAAATTTTCAGCAGTAGCGGATGTGGTGTGGTTAAATAATATAGCTACACCTACACCAATAGCGCAGGCAAATTTTTGCGAGTAACTCATGGTAAATTTCTGGTAATAATATTTGTAGCGGTAAATAATTTTCTCAGCGCTTAATCTTGAAACGTTAAACGTCCATCTTCTAAGTTGAGTCGGCGGTCAGCAAAATCAAAAATGCGAGTATCGTGGGTAACTAACAAAACTGTGCAGCTTTGTTGTTTAGTTAAGTGCTGCATTAACTTAATTACCTCCAAACCCGATTTTTTATCTAAAGAGGCGGTGGGTTCGTCGGCTAGAACAATCTTGGGATAAGCGACCAAAGCCCGAGCGATCGCTACCCGCTGTTGTTGACCCATCGAAAGCTTATGGGGATGGGCATTAATTAAGTCAGCTAAACCGACTTGAACTAAAAGGTTTTCGGCTCTTTCAAGACCTTCGCGGCGTGGAATATCTGCATGTAGAGCAAGGGACATTTGCACATTTTGTTTAACGGTCAGAGAATTTAATAAATTATGTCCCTGAAAGATATAGCCGATCTTGCTCCGTAGACGTCTCAGCTTTCTTGAGGAGGCGTTGTTTAGTTCCTCACCCATCACCTTAAGACTACCCGACTGGAGCGATCGCAATCCGCCAATTAAAGTCAGCAAGGTGGTTTTACCCGAACCAGAAGGTCCAGTTAAAAAAACCATTTCTCCTGCATTAATATTGGCATTAATCTCAAATAAAATTTGCTTACGCAGATTTCCCTTACCGTGATGATAATTAAGCTGATCGATCGCCACAACTGTATTTGGTTGCATGGTTTTAAAATATATCGGCAGGGTCGGCAGATTGAGTTTTACGCATCGCAATTATCCCCGAAATAATACACATCAAAATGGTCAGCGATAAAACTGTCAGACCACGTTGAAAGGTCATCGCTAGAGGTAATCCCGATCCTTCCCTAGCGTTATCGTAAATTCCCAAACACAGAGCAAATCCAGGAATAAAGCCTAAAATTGAGAGAATAATTGCTTCTTGAAAGACAAGTTTGAATAAGAATGAGTTACTGTAGCCCATTGCTTTAAGGGTGGCATATTCTACGATCTGATCCGTAACATCGGCATAAAGAATTTGATAGACAATAACTGTCCCCACCACAAAACCCATGACTGTTCCGAGAGTAAAAATAAAGCCAATTGCCGTAGTATCTCGCCAGTAGCTTTTTTCTAACTCAATAAACTGGGCTTTCGATAAAACCTGAATATCATTAGGTAAACTTCTTCGTAATTCATCAAGAGTTTTATTAAC
>JBJOPG010000382.1:0-3120 GCA_046050865.1 Cyanobacteriota bacterium | reverse complement strand
ATAAAAATCTGCAGAAATTATGAAAAAATCTAAGGTTTTTGAAAGTAAAGTAAATTGAGAATGATTTAGAAAATCAAGGGTTTGAAAGTAGGATAAAAATCTGCAGAAATTATGAAGAAATAAAGGGTTTTGAAAGTAAAACAAATTCAGAATGATTTTTGAAAATCAAGGTTTTCCCCATGAATTGCCAATTGAACCATAGCGCGATGTTTTTCGAGCTTTTGTTGGTTCTCATGACTTAACTGCGCTAGTTTTTCTTGAAATGCCTGGTTATTCCACTGCATTTCTAAATTACGTTGATAATTTTCTCGTGCTAGTTTTTCATTAGCAGCTTGATTAGATTGCTGTAAGCCTATATTTCGCTCATAATTCCCCTGAGCCACATGTTCTTGAAAAGCTTTGTTATCTTCATGTTTCAAAACAGCAAGCTCCATTTCTTTTACCTGTAGCTCTTCTCTTCTTTGTTGAATAGCAAGATTGGCTTCAGCATTAATTTGAGCAGGAATAGCTCCAGGAGTCATACCTAAAGCAACTCCATGTGCGAATTTTTTAATTCCGTCTCCTAACTTCTGTAACCAGTTTTTTTGTCCAGCTAAAGCTTTCATATTTGATTTACAAATTTTTTTTAATATTTTTAAATTAATACGAATTCCTGTTCCAATCTCTAAATTTTGTCGATATCTAATCCGAACACTTTCTTTTTATTAAAACTTTTTATTAAAAGGTTTTTAAAATTTATAATAGAAGAGAAGTTTTAGGTTTGATTTCTTATTTTGTCTGCTTCAGCTTGCAAATCTTCTGCTTCTTGCTTATGTACTGCTGCGCTTTGATGAGCCTTATAAGCCTGTTCTGCATTACCAAAATATTCAGGTACATTCTTCGCCCATCTCGTATCGTTTTCATACATCTTCTGCTCTTCCTGAGCTTGATGCTCTAAATCGAGAGCTTTATTTAAGTCATTAGCAGTAGGAGCGTGACCAGACCTTTGCTGATATTGTTGTTCCCAAATATTGTTATTGTAATCTTGAGTATTAGATACTACCTCAGCAGGATTCTGCGTTTGAAAGTGATTAGCTGATAAATCGTTGAATGATGCCTGGTTGGCTACTTCTAAACCAGAATGATTATTTTGAGTTTCTAGATGGGTCTTATTAAGATTATGATTTTCTTGATAAGTGCTATCAAGATATTGTTGCTCCCAAGTGGAGTTATTTTGTTCCAGAAAAGAAGATGGATCTTGACCTGGCTCATGAAAAGTGTTTTGTTGTACACCATCCAAACCAGAAGCAGAGTGATTCAAACTATATGCCTCTTGATTCTGGACTGCATCATAACTAGATTGAAAATAATCTACTTGATTTTGTTGCTCATAAGTAGATTGAGAAGAGTGATCTTGCTGTATTGGTTCAATTGAAGTGTGGTTGTGAATATGACCTGCTGCAATTTCTGAAACTAAATGCTGTTGGGAAGCAGAATCGTGGAGGTGCAAGTTTGAGTCGTGGTTGAATTGATGCTCGTTCATACTCTGGTAGCGAGATAAATTATATTTGTATATTTTATAAAAAAATACCCTACCGTATCATAGCAATAAGATTTAATTAAGAAGTTGACCCTGAAACTGCGCTTGAACCAGTAAATCTGCGTATCTTGCGATCGCCTGAAGTTGATATTATCATTTTCTGTGGAGGTTAAAAAATTGTTGAAAAATGTTGCTCTATAGATTATCCCTACAAATTCCCTTCAAAATTCAATCTCTTGCCATTCTTTGGCTTCAGTAAAGCGACTGAGGTGTTTGACATTGGTAGTGGCAATGACAACGTATCTGCCTGGATATTCCTCAGCTAAAAGCTTGTATTGGGCGCAGATGATTACATCGGCATCAAGGCTGAGATCGTCGGCAGTTGGTAGTCCTTTATTTCTGGCTTCTGCCCATAATTTGGCTGCTAATTCCAGGGTGGGTTCATCAACGGGGAGAAAATCGATTAGAGCTTTTAGTTGGTTTAAATTATTAATTTCTTGAACTTTCTTTCTTCTAATTAATTCTCTTTTTACTTCATACTTGCAAATAGCTGAAGTTACTACCAAAGCACTTCTTGAGAGTAAGTAATAAAACCAATCTTGGCAATCGGTTACTTCTTTAACTTTACTGGTACTAATTAGGGTATGAAGCACTCCTGAATCGAGAATAACAATCACAATTTATTTAATATTTCCGATGTTTTTAGACTTTTGATATTTGTTCTGTTGAATGGTTTCTTTTCAGAGCTTTTTGAATCTCTTGATATTCTTGTATTTCTTCGGCTGTGGCAGGTTGAGCGTTTTTTTCTTCTCTCCATTGTTTAATTAATTTCATCAATGGTTGATTTTTACGAAGTTGTGCTTCTTTATTCCATTCTCCTTCTTGAACAAAATTGTTGGTCTCTGATTCTAATTCAAGTTTATTGCTGATAAATTCAGCATCAAATGAGTCAATATCGATGGCTTTATTTAAACCAAATAAACTTAATTTATAGTTATTTTCTGTTGTCTCTTCGTCAGGTAACAGGGCAACAAAATGGGATAAATCTATTAGTTTGCCACTAGGTAATTTAATTGTCGAACTCATTTTTTAAAGTTCTCCTTACTGTCTAAGCTGTATTCATTAGTCTAACTATTATGGCATCTTCCTCGTTACTGCGATTGGCTTTGTGTTCTAATTCCTGTGCCAATTCAATCTTGGCGATCGCGCCTCTACTTCGGTTTCAATAACTTTGGGCTGATATAACGATACAGTAAGGATATTACCGATCATGATATCGGAAATAAGTCTTTTCGATACCGACTAGAATGGAACGAGTTAATCCCCAAACTCCATCACACTTAGAAAACTCTTTCAATGCCAAAATTGAGAGCCATTTTACCCAGCCTAAACCCGACGTGCTAACTCAATTTCTCCTCGACAAACGTAACCCTGGTACTAGAACCGCCTACTCTAAAGACCTTAATGACTTTTTTCGCTCGACTACGGGTCAAGTTGTTACTAAAGATGCTGTATTAGAATTTCTGCATCTGGAACGTTCGGCAGCAGTAGGAGTAGTACTAAATTATAAAGCTAAACTATTTGAGAAGGGTTTGACAGAA
>JBJOPG010000381.1:0-4318 GCA_046050865.1 Cyanobacteriota bacterium | reverse complement strand
AAGGTTGAAAATAACTTAAATAAGAAAAGCTTTTGTAAGTTTTTAGAGGTAAAAATGTTTTTACGATCAAAAATCAACTTTCGCCGAATTTTAGTTGTTTTTCTAGTTCAAATTACTTTGTTTTTGGGTTTAGCTTTTGGTTCAGGAACTAATCATCAAGTCTTGGCTACGGTTTTGAATCGTCAGCCGGATGATGCCGCCACAGAAAAACCCGTTGATGACGCAACCTATGAAGAATTGAAAGCAAAAAGAAGCGAAGCACAAGCTCAAAGATCCAAAATAGCTAGCCAAAAAAGTAATAGTGATGATGAAAATATCTCAGAAAAACTGAATTTAGATGAATCAGTACCTAACAGTACCAAAAAGTTTTTCAAACAAATTCAAGGCAAAGAACCGATCATCGACAAAACTGAACCGGCAAATAAAGAGGCTTATACAACCCCCAGACAGAAGTGAGATTACTATTATCAACATTATCAACTCAAGAAGTAACCAGCCAAGATGAGATCAACAATTTCTCTAATGCGCAGAATCCGTCAGATCGCGATCGCTCTACAAATTATCATCATCCTTAGTGGGATCTTTCTATTCGACAATCCGGCGATCGCTGATACGACAGCACTCAAAATAGTCGCCTACGATATTGATAAAGAATTTGACCAACAAAGAAAGCAAGAAACTCAAAAGCATTACGGTGAGGAAGTCGGAGAAATAGTAGATGATGCCCTACAAAATAACAAAGAAAGTCCCAAATACAAAATTAAACGAGAAGACTCCCTAAATAAAAAAGTCGGGAAATTTTTTCAACAAATCAAAGATAAAGGACTAATTGACGTTAAGGAAGAAAATAAATCCTAAAATTCCGAAGTTAACAGAATTACAGTTAAAGGAAAAAATAATATGAAAGCTGTTTGTTGGCATGGCGCACGTGATGTGCGTGTAGATACAGTACCAGATCCCAAAATTCTTAACTCACGGGATGCAATTGTTAAAATTACCTCCACTGCGATCTGTGGGTCAGATTTGCACCTTTACGAAGGCAATATCCCCACAATGGAATCAGGAGATATTCTCGGTCATGAGTTTATGGGAGAAGTCGTGGAGGTTGGCAAGGGTGTCAGCAATCTACAAATAGGCGATCGCGTTGTTGTACCTTTTACGATCTCTTGCGGCAGTTGTTTCTTTTGTAACCGAGATCTTTGGTCGCTGTGCGATAACTCTAACCCCAATGCTTCGATGGCAGAAAAATTATACGGTCACTCGCCAGCAGGGCTATTTGGTTACTCTCATCTGATGGGTGGTTATGCTGGCGGACAAGCAGAATATGCTCGCATTCCCTTTGCTGATATTGGGCCACTCAAAGTTCCCGACGGCTTAAGGGACGAACAAGTATTGTTTTTAACAGATATCTTTCCCACAGGTTACATGGCGGCAGAACACTGTAATATCGAGCCTGGAGATACAATTGCAGTCTGGGGTTGTGGTCCAGTCGGACAGTTTGCGATCGCTAGTGCTTATATGCTCGGTGCAGCCAAGGTAATTGCCATTGATCGCTTTCCCGAAAGGTTACAAATGGCAAAAGAACGCGGCAAAGCAGAAATAATTAACTATGAAGAAGTAGATGATGTCGGAGAAGCTGTTAAGGAAATGACAGGGGGTCGAGGTCCTGATGCTTGTATTGATGCAGTGGGAATGGAAGCACACGGCACAGATGCGATGGCACTATACGACAAGGTAAAACAAGCGGTAAAGTTAGAAACTGATCGACCGACTGTGCTAAGGCAAGCGATCGTCGCCTGTCGCAAAGGAGGTGTTGTCTCGGTACCTGGGGTTTACGGCGGATTTATCGACAAAATGCCCATGGGTGCAATAGTTAACAAAGGCTTGACTTTGCGCTCGGGACAAACTCACGTTCACAAATATCTCCGTCCTTTATTGGAGAGAATTCAAAACGGTGAAATTGACCCTTCATTTGTGATTACTCATCGCCTGAATTTAGAAGATGCAGCCAATGGTTACGAAATTTTTAGAAACAAAAAAGACAACTGTATCAAAGTTGTGCTGAAACCCTAATTGAAACCCTAATTTAAAGATATCTGTAATGACATTAGCTTTGAATTCTGATCACTTAACTAAGAAAATATCAACAAATTTGCCGTCTGCATCCCTATCTTTTAACTACATCGAAGCAGAAGCACAACTGAATCAACTGCTGCTGACAGAAAATTTAGATCGACAAGTAAATGCTCAACCCGAACTGGTCAGCAATCTGGAAACAGCGATCGCCAATGCTTTAACCAAAGCTTATCAAGACAACATCTCCGCCGAAGAACAAGATGCAGCCCATTTGTTTTTACAGCGAATTCTTTATCGTCTTAACCGACTCAACCTATTTTGGTTCGACGATTTAGCCAATTACCAAAACGAGCGATCATTTTATTTACAATGGCTGCGCGATCGCATTGAAGAAGTTTGGCAGGAATGGGAACTGGCACAAATTGACACAGCACAATTGCAACAATTAGATCCCAAAGTAGATATCAAACAGGCACTGCTAGAAAGAGGAGCGGCTGATGTTGATCCGCCGCTCACAGAGAACAAGCGTTATTTACAGGAACAAATGACTGCGGCGGGATATCGCCATCTACTAGCGATCGCATCTTTGGATGGTCTAGTGGAAGCTAGCCGCCTATCCAGAATTTTGGGCGGTGCGAGCAACGAAGTGCAAGCAACTTTGATCCGTGTGCTGTTAGAAGAATATGGTAACGGTCGTTTAAATCGCAAACACTCTACCTTTTTCGCTCAAATGATGGCGGAATTAGGATTAAATACTGAACCAGAAGCATACTTTAATCTCGTACCCTGGGAACTTCTGGCTTGTATCAATCACAATTTTTTATTGACTGAATGCAAACGTCATTTTCTACGTTATAACGGTGGACTTACCTACTTTGAAATTGTTGGCCCCTCGATCTACAAAGACTATATGACTGCTGCCGACAGACTCGAACTTTCCAACAATGCCATGAGCTACTGGGAACTGCACATCCGCGAGGATAAACGCCACGGTCAATACATCAAGCAGCATTACCATTAGTAGATCAATACCCAGAGTATGCCTGGGAACTACTGCTAGGCTATGACCAAGAAAAATGGATGAGCGATCGCGCTGGAACAGCAATTATTCAAGCAGTAAAACAAGCAGAGCAATAATTTTTCTCTCCATTTTTTTCCGCATTTTTTTCCGCATTTTCCGCCAAAAACAAAATTTTTACGATGAACAAAGCATTATTAACCTCCAACAAAGAAGTTGCATCTTATTCTGCGAATGAAGTTTTTTTCTGTCCAGAAGAATCTCAGTTCTATTCTCAATGTTTAGAAAACATGGTATTGAGTCGTTGCACTCATAATGATCTCGTAGTCGAATTTGGGTCAGGAGAAGGTGCTCCAGTCATCAACTCCCTATTAAAAAACAAGTTTGAGAGCATCATTCATGGTTATGAGTTAAACTCTGCTGCTTGCAAGCTTGCCCGTTCCAGAATCAAGCAATACCAACTCAAAGATAAATATGTTATTCATAATCAATGCTTTTTCCAGCGTGCACCTAATCATGCCAGTTATTTAATCGCCAATCCTCCCTATCTTCCTGCTCCTGATGATGACCTCTATATGCCTTCTCTTCATGGAGGTACAGACGGAGCAACTATTACTAAAAGACTTATTGCGATTGGCTATAACAATGTGCTGTTGATGATTTCAGCTTATTCTAATCCAGTTGAGACAGTTAATTATGCGATCGCTCAAGGTTACCAAGTTGTTGATTTTATGCTTTCACCCCTGAAATTTGGTTACTATCGAATTGCGGAAAAATTCTCAGGCATTTTATTCTCAAAATATTTATTTTCTTGCAGGTGTTTTACTCAAAAAGAAAGATGCTCATCATCTCGACTTGTCCGCAGAATTGTTAAAAGTAATGACTGTTTTATAAGTAGTCATGCAAAATTAATTACCTATTTTCAGCAAGCTTTTATAGCTTATAGCTAAAAAATAGCTAAAAAATTGAGCGCGGGGGACGCAAAACCTGTGTTGGCATGTTCAACCGCGCTGTTGAAAACTACAGTAAATTCTAAACAAGCTCTTATCTATGATTGTTTGTATTGTTCGAGATCAATTTTCCTAAAACAGCTGCTATCCCCTGGGTTGTCTCCTGGACTACTTCTCCTTTTAAAGAGAACTTCCTCGCTAGTTTATCTGTCAAGGAAGAGATACTTAGATGACCAAAATCTCCTTGAACCTGATCGTAACCTGGCATAGGCTC
>JBJOPG010000380.1:0-3221 GCA_046050865.1 Cyanobacteriota bacterium | reverse complement strand
GTCCGCAGAGTCCAAACCAAAGCCCCAGGACACGAAGGGTTAGCAGAAGCGATCGACTGGAGCAAAATCTGGATGTTACCCAATACCGCAGGGTGTAAAACTGCCGAGGAAGCGATTAGGGTAGCTCGTCTCGGTCGAGAAATGGCAAAACTTTTGGGACAGGAAGATAATAACTTTATCAAGTTAGAGGTAATTCCCGATGCTAAATATCTGCTACCCGACCCCATTGGCACCTTAGAAGCAGCAGAACAGTTAGTTAAAGAAGGTTTTGCGGTGTTGCCCTACATTAACGCCGATCCTCTCCTCGCCAAACGTTTAGAAGAGGTCGGTTGCGCCACCGTCATGCCCTTGGGTTCCCCCATTGGTTCAGGGCAAGGGATTAATAATGCTGCCAATATTGCCATCATCATTGAAGAAGCTAAGGTTCCTGTAGTTGTGGATGCCGGGATTGGTACTCCTAGTGAAGCGGCTTTGGCAATGGAAATGGGGGCAGATGCCTTACTGGTTAATAGTGCGATCGCCTTGGCACAAGATCCCGTAGCGATGGGTCGGGCGATGGGCTTGGCAGCGATCGCTGGTAGGCTTGCTTATCTAGCAGGTCGAATTCCTGTGAAACAATATGCCACCGCTAGTTCTCCTTTAACTGGCACAATTAGTTAATTTACGTTTGATGTGAATTAGCTTCGTTCCAATGAACTAGTCCGTAGCTTCTAGCTTCTAGCTTCTAGCTTCTAGCCTCTAGCCTCTAGCTTTTAGCTTCTAGGCTCTAGCTTTTAGCAATATCAAATGTTTCTACTGTTGTTTTTCCTCCCGTCGATTTGCTAACAAAAAGTTTCGGCAAGAGTAAACCAGATCGTTCTTTATAAGCCGCAAATTCTGGATAGCGGGATAGGGATTGATCTTTTTTGCGCATATTGGGCACAAAGACTAACACAGAGAAAACCCCTAAAATAGCGAAAGGCAACCAGTGCTGGGTCAGCAAGGCAAAACCAAGATAAATCAGAATCTCGCCTAGATAGTTGGGGTTACGACTACGACTAAAAAAGCCTTCAGTAATTAAGCCTTTATTGTATTTAAGGGTAAAGTATTTTTGAGCATCACTACCATAGTGAAGAAATACGCCAAATAGATTAGTGGCGATCGCTATTGCCATCAAAGGGGCACTCGGTTGCACGCCGCTACTGATTAAAACCACAGGCGCGACCCAATAGCTACCAAGGAAAACAAAAAGGATCAATCCTTGGACTAAACTGATTTTTTCTGACCATTGGCGATCGGGATAGAGACTATCTTTAATCAGCCACATGATGCCATAGGTTCCGTGGAGGGCAAGATAAATCCAGGGAGCGATCGTAAAATTTTGATAAACAACCATTAAGCCTAAAACCACAGCAAATGTTAAGGCTTTGTGTAAGTTAATTGCGTATTTTATTTTCATTACTTTTGACTAGCAGGCAATGTAAAGTTTAGTTAACATCATAACGCTAGTTTTATTGAATACAGGGATAGCGGGTTTAAATTTAGAGCTAAAAGCTAAGAGCTAAAAGCTAAAAGCTAAGAGCTAACTTACAGAAAGGCAAGACATCAGCAAGGTCAAAAGTTTGTTGGGGATAAGTCATTGGAGGGCGAGAGATAATAATTAGAGGAATGTCTAAAGTAGCTGCAACTTGGCGCTTAGTATCTTCGCCTCCCGCTTGACCCGATGCTTTAGTAACTACGAGCGAAATATCCCACTGTTGCCATAAAGCCGTTTCTGTCGCCAGACTAATGGGGGGACGGATGGCAATTAGACGATCGCCAGTAAAACCAGAAGTGATCGCCATTTCTAAGGACTTGACCTTTGGTAAGATTCTGGCGAACAAAGTAGCCCGCTGATGCCATGGTTGAAACTGAGGTAAAGCTTTGCAACCTACAGTTAATAAGACCCGTTGAGCCGTTAAATAATCCCCTGCCAATAAATGCTCAAAGCTATCTAATTTGAGGATTTTAGAGTCTTGTTGTATAACGTCTGGGGGTTGATAGAGAGTCCTTTCGTAACGCAGATAAGGGATATTTAGTTTAGTTACTACGGCGATCGCCTGACGGGAAACCTCTGTGGCGTAGGGATGAGAAGCATCAATCACTCCTTTGATTTGATGGTGCTGACAAAAGTAAGCCATTTGAGTTGCGTCCATGCAGCCGACAAATACCGTAGCTGCATCAACATACAAACCTTGAGCAGTTGTGGTAGTCACAGTTACCACCAAGGGAATAGCCGACTCCCTGAGCAGATTGGCGATGGTAGCACTATCCCCCGTTCCTCCAATCAGCCAAATCTTTTGATTCATTCTTTAGCTATAAGCTATAAGCTATAGGCTCTAAGCTTTTTAAGTAAACCACTAGCTAGTTCAATTGAACGAAGCTAATCCACATTGGACGTAATAAATTATCGACCTTTCAAGGCTTTACTAAAATTGCGACGATAAGACTTGTTGCCGACGATTAAAACTGGCCATAACAAAGCCAGAGCAGCACGGGCAGGCAAGCTAGTATTAAAGTTAGTCTGACTATAACCCGATAAAAACTTCCATATGCCGCCAGTATAAACAACAAATAAGAGAAACCCTAACAAACCGCCCATATCTACCTCCCTAACCAAACTGACCAACAACTGTTATATTCTAACAACTGAAAAATTTTCTTTTTGGAAAATGTGTCGTGGTTTAGATCTAGTATGCTACTTTTCCTTTTTCTCCTATTTTTTACGGTCACGTTTACCTTCACCTTCTTAATAGTAATAAGATACAGGTATATTAACAGCGAGTTAATCTTGATCGATAATTTAAGGGGGTTTTGATGCGAGCAGTCCTAATGGCTGGAGGTTCCGGGACGAGATTACGTCCGTTAACTTGCGATCTGCCGAAACCGATGGTTCCAATCCTAAATCGCCCCATCGCCGAGCATATTATTAATTTATTAAAGCGCCATAATATTACCGAAATTATTGCCACCCTCTATTACTTACCTGATGTGATGCGGAATTATTTCCAGGATGGTAGTGATTTCGGGGTACAAATGACCTATGCAGTAGAAGAAGAACAACCCTTAGGTACGGCAGGATGTGTGAAAAATATCCAGCAATGGCTAGATGATACTTTTATTACCATTAGTGGGGATGCCATCTCCGACTTCGATCTCCAAGAGGCGATCGCCTTTCACCGAGAAAAGAAATCCAAGGCGAC
>JBJOPG010000379.1:0-3226 GCA_046050865.1 Cyanobacteriota bacterium | reverse complement strand
GTAATAGTTCCAGTTACCTGCATATAAATAGTAATAACTAAAATAGCCAATCACTAAACCCACATACCCATATCGCAGAAACGTGGTTTCAGGCTTATTTAAACTGTTCCAATAGGTGCGTTCCGCATCAATGTCAATGCAAGGATTTTGGCAGGCTACACAAGCACTCTGCTCTTGACCATCAGATTGTACAGTGCGACACATCGATTGGGTGATGGACTGAGTACTCATATGGGCTTTGCTACTCAACAAGCCCCCAGGTTCACTATAAATACTTTGAACAGGCGCCATCGGACAAAAGTATTGACACCAAGATTTCCCACCGTAAAAATAACCCACGGCGATCGCCGCGGCGATCGTGAACAGCATCCATCCGGCTAACACAAGGCGATCGGCGTTAAAAAATAAAATTCGCCCACACAATCCCACAAATAGCCAACCGAATTGTAGATAAAGATAGTTTCGACCCAGCCACGAATCGGCGTTAACCTTTGCCAACTCGTAGCGCACCTTCCCAGTCTTTTTGTTTTCCCGTTTAAATTGTCTTTGCCAGCCTAAAGCACGAGGAATCTGAGATAAAAAAGATAGAGGACAAATCCGTCGCCATAGCTCATGTCCAAACACCAACAAAATAAAGATTGCCGCAGGAACAATAACTCCCCAGAAAATGGTCGTTCCCAAAGGGTAGGGTTTCTCAGCTAAAAATACCCCCTGCACCTGTATGCAGTTGTTGGGTAGCCGTAATGGACTCCAGGGGTGATTAGGTTCGGTTAATGCCGATGTCCAGGGATCATAAAACAGAGAAGCGATTACAAGCAGCCAGGCAATGGTCAGTATCCATCGAATCCAGTGCATTCGAGACTCTGGAAGTTGGGAAAACATAGACAAACACTTGCTTTATTTGGATTATAACGCTATGTTTTGTTTTGATCGAAAAAAGCCCTAAAGGACATTGTATGCTACAGCCCTAAAGGATTCACTAAAGTACTAGCTTCGCGTCGCCCTTCGGTCTCATTTGCGAAGCTACATGCGGCTTAAGCCTTTGTCCTTTAGGACTAGGCGGCTTTTGGGTAAGAATCTTCTTCCCCAAAACGCGCCGTATAGCTTCGCGTCGCCCTTGTGGTACAAACGATCGCCGAAACTCCAGACTTAAAAATTAATTCCTATAGATCCAAGCAAACTTCTTAATACATGAGGTGCTTGCCAGAATAAATAGCCGATCGCGCCGAAAAGTAGAATATTGATAGCAGTTAAAGCATAACCAATTCCTAGTAGCAATCCGTCAGCTTCTAGAGTGGCTACAGCTAAAATTAGAATTGCTATTGCTGGAATTGTATTGGTAAAAGGAATAAAAGAAATAGGCAAAGATAAGAAAGCAGCAAGGCAGGCAATACAAAGTCCGTTAAGTCTCCAAACGTAACGATTTTCGGTGATTTTAGAAATGCGAGGACGAACAAATTTTGTTAGTAATTTAGTAACTTTTTCTAGGCTTTTTAATAATTGTGAACTAAACTTAGGAGAAAACTTAAATAGATAAATTTTTCTGGGCAACCAAAGTTTGCGTATTCCCAAAGCCATTTGCAACCCGATTAAAATGCAGCCAAATCCTGAAATAGTTGACAATCCAGGTGGCATGACAGGAGACAAAAACGGTAGGGCTAATAAAATAATTAGCACACTAAAACCGCGTTCGGAAGTTTGAGCTAAAATATCGCCAATGGTTAAAGGCTGATTGGCTAGACGTTTAAGAAGCGCTTCAATGTCTTGGGAAAATCTAAGCTGCATAAAATAAGTATTAGAGATAATTTATTAAAACTGATTAACAGTTTAGACTTAAAGTAATCATCAGAAAACTATTATGTATATAAAAAAAGCGATCGCACTACTGCACGCTGAAGGAGATTGATTGCTTGTGTTACAACTAATTTTTGGCATAAGCGACCAAGGACACCCCTAATACCACCAAAACAGTTCCTGCAATACGGGTGGGACTTGCAGCATACCGAGTTAGTCCGATTGCGCCATAGTGGTCTAGGAATAGTGCTGCAACCATTTGTCCAGCGATCGTCAGTGCCAGTGCTAATGTAGCTCCAATCTTATGTGTGGCAAAGATTGTAGACCAAACATAGAATGTGCCTAAGCAGCCACCAAACCACATCCACCAAGAAGTTTGGCTCAGAGCAGTTGCAGTCGGTAAAGGATACCGAGCAAAAAAGCAGATCGCCAGCGATGCCAGAGCACCAGCCAGATAAGAAATAAACGTTACCTGCATGGGTTCGCCCATGTAACGCCGTAGTAAGGTGTTAATGGCAACTTGGACGGGGAGGACTGCTCCTCCCAGCAACGCAGCCAAAAGAAAAATCGTCCGTCCAGTCATGATGAAACCTCCCAGTTAATACTAAAGATTGGGTTGAAGCGGATCCCTCAGCACATTTCAAAATACTCCTATATTCTTGGATGCAAGAAAGCGATCACAAAGCTTAGGAGAAGCCTAGCTGTGTTATTTAGATTAAACACTATTACTCTGATGAAACAGAGCGATCGCTCTTAACTAAAAACTATCTTAAAGGCGATCGCACTACTTGACGCTGAAAGCAATTCATCACAGGGGACAAATATGTATCAATCTAAATTGTTAATTACTCTATACAAAATCAAGGAAGACGATCACCTTCCCTACAATACTCTAACTATATTTAGGCATAGGCTTTTGCTGTATAGTGTGGTTAAGCAAGGCTCTCATTTTCAATAGTTGTCACCTGTAATCGTAACCCCAAAACCCTACAAACCTTGAGAATAGTTGCAAATTCTGGATTACCTTCAACAGATAATGCTTTATAAAGGCTTTCACGACCAAGACCAGTATCCCGTGATATCTGTGTCATTCCTTTTGATCGAGCAATATCTCCAAGTGCAGCAGCGATTAAGGTTGGATCTCCATCATCAAGAGCAGCTTCGAGGTATGCTGCTATGTCCTCTTTCGTTTCTAAGTGATTTGCTGCATCCCAAAGTTGAGTTTGAGTTTTAGCCATGTTACTCTCCTATAAATTTCGTGCTAATTCCAGTGCTTGTTTAATATCTTGCTCCTGAGTGCGTTTATCTCCACCTGCAAGCAGTACAATCACGGTAGATGCACGCTGAATGAAATAAACCCTGTAACCTGGTCCATAGTTAATACGAAGTTCGGATACACCTTCTCCAACTGGTTTGACATCACCAGGATTTC
>JBJOPG010000378.1:0-3228 GCA_046050865.1 Cyanobacteriota bacterium | reverse complement strand
TTCCCCCTGTGGGTGGTGGTTTCCGAGAAGCGATCGCCACTTTTGAATTTGCTGGTTATCGTATCCCCAAAGGTTGGAATATTCAGTACCAGATTGCCCAAACTCATCAGGATCAGGAGTTATATCCCGAAAGCGATCGCTTTAACCCCGATCGCTTTGCAGCGGATAACTTAGTAGATAAATCCAGTTTTGGCTATATTCCCTTTGGCGGCGGTTTAAGAGAATGTATCGGCAAAGAGTTTGCCCGTCTAGAAATGCGCTTATTTGCCTCGAAATTATTACAGCATTATCAATGGGAATTAATACCTGATCAGAACCTAGATTTGGTTACTGTGCCTACTCCTCATCCCCGCGATGGCTTGAAGGTTAAATTTAGCGATCACAAAATCCGACACTAGTATTATTGTGTGTTTAAAATGTATTTTTTTAATTTAAAATATATCTAAGATTGTACGGTGATTATTTTAAATTGTTATGCCCGATCAAAAAATCTCAAAGGCGAATGGAACAGAAGGTTTTTTCATAGCAACCAATACTGTTTTTTCCGTGTTTTTTAGCTATTCCTTGATTAGAAAATCTCTGGGACATTCATCTATATTGGAAATTTCAAGTATTCTCATCTGGATTATTGTTTGTATAATTCAGATATATCTCCAAAGCAAGAAGTTAATTAATTCAAAGTCAGAAAATACCCTTAATAATCAGGATAAATATCAAGTTTCACCTACAGTACAAAAATTGATCGGAGTAATTGTTGCTTTTATTGTGGGCATTTTGCTATTGGTTTTACTTGGGGGAGATATTAATGTTTTCAAGACCCAAACCCAACTTGTGGGATCACCAGAATTTGAGCCTTTCTCCTATGGCTCCAATATAGTTCTGGGAATATCAGTCATTATAGGGACTTTAATGGAGCTATTTGAGCTAAAAAAGTCTTTACTTAGATCGATATTGTTATTGTTTCAAATTATGCTTGCAATTTCAGGTATGGTTATGTACTTAACATATACGATACATCTGACAGAAGTGAATTTATAAAAATTATGTGTTCAAGATATATTTATTAATTCAAAACATATTTGAGATTATACGTCGATTATTTTAAATTGTTATGCCCGATCAAAAAATACAAAAAGCTCCTGGGCTCAAAAATTTCTTCATAGCAACTTTTGCTATTTTTATTATATTTTTCGGCTTTGTGCTGGTCAAAAGATATCTGGAACACGCACGCACATTAGAACTTTCAAGTATTTTTATCTTGATGATCGCTTCTATATTTTATGTGTACGTACAAAGCAAGACTTTACTTAATTCAAAGTCAGAAAATACGTTTAACGATGGAGATCGAGATCAATATCAAGTTTCACCTAAAGTACAAAAATTGATCGGTGTAATTGCTGCTTTTATTTTGGGAACTTTGTTTCTAATTTTACTTGGAGGAAATACTAATGTTTTCAAGACTCAAATTCTTGTGCCACTAGAACCTGAACCTTTTAATGATTACCTCAATATAACTGTGGGAATATTGCTTATTTTAGAAAGTACAAAAAATCTATTTAAGCTAAAAAAGTCTTTCCTTAACTCGATATTAAGTTTGTTTGAATTTATGCTTATCGTTCCAGCGGTAATTCTTTATCTGCAACACATGTAACAGAAGTAAGCTAATTAAACCTAAGATTAGAGTATTGATAAGCAAAATAAGCAATTTAGTTAGTGAATCAAAAATTACAGCAGGGTCAAGTAATCGAATTAGAAATCACCGATCTCAATACTGATGGGGATGGAGTCGGCAGACATGAAGGGATAGTTGTGTTTGTGCCCAATACGGTCATAGGCGATCGCCCGAATATTCATTCCTAACTCACGAGAATTTTACTAGCAAGTTTTTAAAAAGTTTTTTCAATCACTGTCCCAACTGATTTCACCTACTAAATCGATAATGCGATCGCGTAATAGATAATCATATTGTTCCAGTTCACACTCAATCTTATTCCATTCTCTAGCAGGTAAATATTCAAATAAAATTCTCAGAGGCTGATCGAGGGCAATAACGCCAATTTCTAAAAGACTAATCGCTTCTTCCCTGATCGCAGATATAGAATAGCGCTTAATTGAAGTGCTGGACATCATGAGTGATACTCTCTACTTAAAAAATTCAGGTCTGGTTTGATAGTAATAAATTCAGTAATAATTTCACGACGAAATATCAACGCTATTTATTTTGTGCAACTAAATACTCAAGTTGAAAATAACGTTCGAGTCAATATTCAATATAGTCAATTTGGTAACAGAATTACTTTTGCTGTAGTTGATAGAATTAAGTGTTTTTACTGACCATAATTAAATGATATTCCTTTTTTCCAATTTTGCCAATTATTAATTGTCAGGATTTCTTGGGATTTACAGACTAACTTAAGTAGCAATAAAGTCGGCAATATCAGGTACATTAACCCAGGTTTTTTGTTGATGCGATCGATGGGTTAAATCCATCAATAATTGCGAATAAATTCCTTCTTTTAAGGATGGAGCAGAGGATGTATGAGAATCAATTGATGTCGTAAAATGGTCAACTACTCGAATAAAGGGAGCTAATCTGCCATCGGTAAATACCTGTTTAAAATCATATTTTTGAGGAATAGGAACCTTTTTTAAAGATTTGCCAGGGGTCGCCGCCCATAATTCAAAGCCGTGGACATAATCTTTTAAGTTACTACTGCCCAGCACTAGAGTTCCTTTTTCCCCATAAACTTCAACCCAATGTCCTCGTCCGCCATAGGTAACGGAGCTAATAGATAGTTGTACAGGAGTCCCATCGGCTAATTCCATCATGATCAAGCAGGTATCGTCGGCATCCACAGGCTTCATAACACCGCCCTCTTTGGGGTCGGGACGTTCGGGTATGGCACAGTTAAGATAGCCACAGAGCTTGGATACAGAGCCAAACAGCCAGTTAATATAATCAAAGGCGTGGGAAGCCACAGCACCCAAAGCACCACCTCCAGCCTCCTGTTGAGAATACCAATTCCAGTCTCTGGTGGGGTCAGCGCGACTAGTGACCAGCCAATCGATTTTAATTAATCTTTTTTTGCCTACATAATCATTTTGCAGATGTTCCGCTAAAGCTAACCAGGCAGGGACATAGCGAAATTCAAAATCAGCGATCGCTGTTACTCCTTGAGCCTGAGCCAAATGATATAGTTCTTTAACCTGGGTGGCGTTCATTGCCAT
>JBJOPG010000377.1:0-4515 GCA_046050865.1 Cyanobacteriota bacterium | reverse complement strand
AAAGTTTATGCTATTCATGGGAAGAGATTTTTGATGATTTGCTTGGTAACTTTCATCTTCTGTCTTTTCCTTACCTTTTCCTAATTCACATCAGACGTTATTTATTAAAGCGTTGGCAAAAAGTCAATCTGCCCCTGCCCAGTGAGGAATAAAGACTCAGTGCAGGATTTTGCTGAATTCAACTTGATATATTGCGGTTGAGATAGCCAACTTCTAGCTGTTGAAAAGCCAAAAAAAGCTGATTCGTAGCAGATATAAAAGTTTGTTTGCCAAGATTCTGTTTTCCAGAGGATTTGAATATTACCCCAGATTATTCGTCTGAAAGTATTAAAATTAGATGATTATTGATTATTACTAATTTTGGCAAATAGCCATGTTATTTAAACAAAATCGTCCCCTCACGGTCTATACACTTATATTAGCCAGTTTATTAACACTATTAGGTGGCTGTGGTAATGGTGCAAGCTTAGGAGGTTTCGTGGGAGCAGATCCTGGACTAAAAAAAAAGGTCGCGGAAGTTTCTAACCAAATCCAAGACCCCTTTGTCCCTGGGGAAGAAGGCAAAACAGAATCGACCCAGAACTCAGGTCAAGATCCTAGCCAGGTTAAGTCCCAGGATCGGGGGAGCAACAACCGTGGCAATACCCAAAATTTTGCTGAAACATTTCCTGTCTATCCTCAAGCTGAGCTGCAAGAAATCAAGTCAAGTAAGGATCAACAATCAGGGATGATGCTGTGGAATCTGCAAGATAATCGTCAAACCGTTGCTGATTATTATTTAGCCGAATTGGCAGCCCAAAATTGGGAAATAATTAAACCTTTTACCATTAATCCACAGCAAAAAATAGCTAGAGCGATCGCCGTTAAAGATAACCTCAGGGTCGAACTTTCCCTCTTGCCAGGGGTAAATGCGACCGGGGCAAATCCAGCAGCAACAGGAGAAAACACCCAATTGTCAGTGGTTTATCATCCCTTAGATCAGGATATTCCCAGCTCCAGTATTTCCCAGTGGGAAACCACCACCGCCAAATCAAACCCAACAAAATCCACCAGAGATAAAACTACATCGCAACTGCCGCCAAATCAAACCCAATCGACCTTAGGAAAAACTGGTCTAGGCATTGCTGGTCAATCAAGAACAGCAACAAGAAGTCTCAACCAGCAAAACAATCCTGGCTACAATTCAGCGGCGATCGGCTTTACGGATTTAGATGAAGTCCCCCCTCAACTACAGCAACCGATAGAATCTGTCGCTGCCTTGAACATTTTGACTCCTTACACCAGACAAGCTAATGTCGATCTGACAAAATTTGCCCCCAATGAAGTGATTACCCGTGGGGAATATGCCCGTTGGCTAATTGCCGCCAATAATCGCTACTATGCCGATAATCCTGGAAAAAAAATCTACTTGGCAACGGAAACAAGTCAGCCAGCATTTAACGATGTTAAGGCAAACCATCCTGACTTTGGGGCAATCCAGAGTTTAGCTGAAGCCGGTTTAATCCCCTCTCGTTTGACAGAAGACAGTACCAAACTCCTGTTTCGTCCTGACGCGCCCTTAATCAGAGCCGATTTAGTAACTTGGAAAGTACCTCTAGACACGCGCAAATCTTTACCCAAAGCTTCTATTCAAGCAATTGAAGAAAGTTGGGGATTTCAAGACGCAGCGGATATAGATTCTTCTGCCACCAGGGCTCTATATGCTGACTTCCAAAATGGCGATCGCTCCAATGTCAGACGGATGTTTGGCTACACCACTCTGTTTCAACCGAAAAAACCGGTCACCAGGGCAGAAGCGGCAGCTTCCCTGTGGTATTTTGGCTTTCAGGGAGATGGGATTACCGCTAAAGAGGTGTTAGCATCGACGGGGAAAACCAAGAGTTAACCCATAGCGTTAATCCATAGGTGTTAGGTGATCGGAAAATTATTATCTCAGGCAGTTAAGGTCTATTTGCGATCGCAAGTCGAGGAAGTTGAGAATCTCCAAGTCAAAATTGAGGGCAAAAACAGACAAATTCTCCAAGGATATATTCCCCAAGTATTTCTCAGTTGCGATCGCGCCATTTATCAAGGACTGCATTTAAGTCAAGTGCAGCTTGATGGTAGGGATATTGCCATTAATTTGTCAGAAATAATCAAGCGAAAACCCCTTAAGCTCCTGGAACCAGTATTGGTGGAGATTCAATTGCGGTTGGATGCTCAGGATTTGCAAGCTTCCCTCCAGGCGGATTTGTTGCAGAGCGGATTATCAGACTTGTGGCAGTTGATTTTAGCGACTCAAGATCACAACGGAACAAACCCAGAAAAATTGCGGTCACTGAAAATTGAGTGGCAGAGTTTAGCGATCGCCGAGGGTCAATTGAATTTGACAGGGTTCTATCAAGATAGCTTGGGGACAAGACAACAGCTAGCTCTATCTACAAGAATAAATTTAACCAATCCCCATACTTTGTGTTTATCCCAGTTAGTCATCACTAGTGACTCTAGGGATTTACTGCATCATGACCAAAACCCCCAGCTAGAAATTGATTTGGGCACAGATGTTTTCCTCCAAGAAGTAACCGTTGCATCTGAGCAAATATTATGTTCAGGAAAAATCAGAATTAATAACTGAACCTTAAAAATCAGTATCATTTAGACAGATAAGTAAGTCAACCTAATTAAACGTTAAACTGAGTTTCCCCTAAATCCCCAAATCCCCGACGCGGAGCTAGTCCTTTAGGATAAGCCCCCATCTCAAAATCATTTCATGTTTAATTAAGTGGAGCTACTTAGCAATGGTTTAAATGTCTAACTACCAAAATATATCCCTGTGAGCCACTAATTCAAAGCATCGGGTTAGTGCGTCCAATGGCAGCAGATTTACTTACTCTAGAGTATTTTGAAGCCGAACCTGCTTCGATGCCAACCGATAAATATGAGCAACATCATATTATTCTAAATTTAAGAAAAGAACCTCATCGTCTTGAAAATTGGCGGGATGGAGAACATCGAGATTTTATTTATCACCAGAATGAAATCATTGTTACCCCTGCTGGTGTAGCCAGTGGCTGGAAATGGCACGTTAAAACTAAACCGCAATTTCTCGACGAAGATATTACTCAATCTGGGATTCAATTGCTGGAGGCTTTGCAGTGTGAGCTAGGTTCACAAGTGATGTTTGAATCTTTTGCTCGTATTTTTCTGACCAAATTAATTTTCAAATATGGTTTACAAGCATCGGAATATGAATTTTCTAAAAGCTTTACAGCGCAAGATTACAAGCAAGTATTAGATTACATAGCAGTTAATTACGGCAAAAACATTTTGCTAGAAGACATGGCGGCACAAGCTAGCCTTAGTGCTTCTCATTTCTCGCGTTTGTTTAAACAAACTATCGGTCAAAGTCCCTATCAATTTTTAATGACTTACCGCATTGAACAGGCGAAGAAGTTGCTCAATAATCCTCATGCTTTGATGGTGGATATTGCTTTTAGTTGTGGTTTTTCAGACCAGGCACATTTTTCCAGGGTGTTTAAAAAGATTGAGGGGTCAACTCCTAAACAATATCGGTTGAAAAAATAGCAAGAATCTTCAAAAAATTGAGCAAAAGCTTTCAAGAGATAATTTTTCGGCTTCGGTAAATTGAACATATCAAGTTCAAACCGAAAGAAGCAAAAACCATGAAAAATATCCTGTTAGCGGCAGCTACTATTGCCACAGTGCAATTATCCCTGACCAATAGTGCTGAGGCAGCACAAATAAAAAAAGTTAATTTTGCCAGTCACAATCAAAATCTAGTTGGTAATCTTTATCTTCCCGATGATTACCAAGAGGAAACTAAATTACCTGGGGTTGTCGTAACGGGTGCTTGGACAACTGTTAAAGAACAAATGCCTGCAACCTATGCCGAAGCATTAGCAGATCGCGGTTATGCAGTTTTGGCTTTTGATTTCCGTAATTGGGGAGAATCGGGTGGAAAAGAGCGTCAGCTAGAAAATCCTACTAATAAAACTCAAGATATTATTGCTGCTGCTAACTATTTAACAACCCGTCCTGAAGTAGATAGCGATCGCATTACTGGTTTGGGAATTTGTGCCAGTGCAGGATATATGGCAGATGCAGCAGTACAAAGTGAAGACATTAAAACGATCGCTCTGGTTGCCCCTTGGCTACATAACCAGGAAATTGTTAATGAAGTCTATGGCGGGAAAGAGTCGGTACAAAATCTAATCGATATCAGTCGCAAGGCTCAAGCTAAATACGAAGCTACAGGTGAATTATCTTTAATCCCTGCTGCAAGTAACACCGATAAGAATGCAGTAATGTACCAAGCACCCTATTATACTGAGGGCGATCGAGGAATGATTCCTGAATACGTGAATGAATTTAATCTTGCTTCTTGGGACGGTTGGTTAACCTTTGATGCGATTAAAATGGCTCTTCTGGAACTTCCGTGGTAGGCACTACAGATAGTGTAGTTGTCAAAAATATGACTACTTTGAGATGATCAAGAGATTGAATTAACTGTGGTGA
>JBJOPG010000376.1:0-3269 GCA_046050865.1 Cyanobacteriota bacterium | reverse complement strand
ACCCCTGAGCGCCAATGGGTCAAATCTTTTCTGCTCAGAGAGTGATTTAACTTGACTAAATAGGTTTTCGGTAAATGATAACGAGGATGGGTCAAACCCAGGGTCAGCTCACCATCGTTAGTTAAAATCAAAGCCCCACTGGAGGCAAAATCCAATCTCCCCACAGGATGAATTCCCCTGCCCTGGCTCAGATCTTGGGGTAAAAGATCAAGTACCGTAGGTCGTTTTTGGGGATCATCACAGGTCGAAACTACTCCTACTGGTTTGTGTAACAGCAGGTATATCAGTTGAGGACGCTGATTTGGTTGGACTGCTTTGCCGTCCACTTGCAAAATATCTTGAGTTAAATCGACGCGATCGCCCAATTTTGCTATTTGACCATTAATGCTAACCCTGCCTGCTACGATCATTTTTTCTGCTTTGCGCCGCGAGGCAATTCCCCACTGGGACAAAATCTTTTGCACCCTTTCAGCCATCAAGAATTTCTACCTATTGTGATTTAGTTTAATTTTATAAATCAAGATAGTCATCGTCACAACTTAGGGGAGTAATTATATAATTCCCCAAAAAATCCCAAACCTATCAGCAAATATAGCTAAAAAACTAACTGTTTAAGTTACAGTAATTGACAATCAGCCTTGAGGAAGAAGACTTTCGTCACAATTAAGGTATTTAATATAAGGATACACAGCTAAAAAATTAGCCAGATTAATGGATCTTCATGTTTGATTTTCAGCCTTTGTTTGAATTTTCGCGCCAAAACTGTGTCGCAATTTGCTCATTTCTCGTACCAGCTATTTTACTTGCCACGATCACAACTTTAGTTTTGGTAGCTACAGGTCAATCACTGACTAAAATGCGCTGGTCGAGGACAATTGCCTCCGTACTGGCGAGTGTTTTATTTCTCCACGTCTCCACTTGGTTTATGATTGGCATAATTACTCCCGTTACCTTCATTTTGTTTGGTTTGGGTTCAACTTGCCTCATCGTCAATTTACTGGCGGTAGCTTATCGCAAAGAAGCCCAGCAACTTTCGGTTAAAATTCTCTCGCCCCTAACCTGATAGATTGAATAATGTAGGTTTGAGGTTCAAAAAACGTGAGCGATCGCTTGATTGGGTTCTACGCTAAATTTGTCATTAACTTATTATTGATCTCCACACTCTTGACTTTTAGCGCCTGTAGCTTACCTCAAAGGGTAACTGCTGAAGAAAGAATGTTTCGGGACTTCTCTTTAGAATTTGTCGATCAATATGAAATTCCCAAGGATAAATTTCAGGGGACAGTTGTGGGGGGATTATCAGCGATCGCCTATGATCGCCCCCAAGATCTGTTCTATGTTCTATCCGATGATCGAGGCAACCGCTCTCCAGCCCGCTTCTACACCTTTAAATTAACAGTCCAGCAAAATCCCAATCAACAACTGCAAATTGATAGCTTTAAGCCAGAACAAGTAACCGTACTGCTGGATGAGCAGGGAAAACCATATCCTCCAGGCAAGATTGATCCCGAAGGATTTGCTCTCTCTCCTCGGCAAAGTATATTTATCTCCAGCGAAGGCAATCCCACCGAAAATATCTCCCCTTTCATTGCTGAATACGAACTAACTACAGGTCAAAAGTTATCAGAGCTACCTCTTCCCCCTCACTATTTAGTCAAGGACAAAAATGACACCTCTCAAGGAATCGAAGAAAATCTCGCTTTTGAATCTTTAACCATTAATGCTCCCGGCTTACCAGACGATCCGTTTCGTGTCTTTACAGCTACGGAATCGGCACTACTGCAAGATAAATCTGAATCTTTAGCAGAAGGGGAACAAGTCAAAAGTCGCTTGCTGCACTATGTGGTTAACCCGGTCGGCTCTCCCATCGTGGTTGCCGAACATCTATATCTGATCGATCCTGCCCCGGTTGAGATTATTTCTAATGGGCTAACGGAACTGCGGGCATTATCGACAGAAGGCTATTTTCTCAGCCTAGAGAGAACTTTTGGCTTTACTGGCGCGGGGGCAAAAATTTTCCAAGTGGTAGTGGGCAATGCTACTGATACGACTAATATTGAGAGTCTTAAAGGTGATATTGCTCAAATACAACCTCTACGGAAAAAACTTTTATTTGATCTACAAGACTTGGGCATCTATCTAGATAATTTTGAAGGCATGACGATCGGGCCTCGTTTACCCGATGGCAGTCAAAGTTTGCTCTTGATCAGCGATGACAATTTTAATGATGAACAAATCAATCAATTATTACTATTTCGCTTGATTGAGCACAAGTAATTACCAGTGACCATCGAAAACCCAGGAGAGAAGGCTGGGAAACACTTTGAGCAATAATGTACAATCGCCTTGACGAACTGGACATGGCGGTTGAGAAGTTTCAGTCCCGCAGTCGGGATTATATAGGTTAGCGACATAAAAAATACATGAAACCCTTTATCTGGAGTAGTCCACCACAAGACTTGATAACCTTGTGTAGCAAATGCCACAAATGGATACACTCGCTACCTTAGCTAAGTTTTTTGAGGATTTCAACTATTTGAGCTTGTTGGTTAGTTAATTGACTTTGGCGATCGTCCAAATTTTTCATAGTCTCATAGCTTTCTGCTTGAGCCGAGGCAAGAATTGCAATCTTGTTAGTCAAATCGCCCATTAAGCGATACATATAATCGCGATCGCGTTTCATTTCGCCAATATCTGAGGATAAAGCAGCGATCGCCTTAGCGTTTGATTCGATTAATTTTATTAATTCTTCCATAGATTTATTTGATAAATACTAGTTTCAGTCCCGCAATTGGGATTATTAGGTTAGCGACCTTTTCTAATAATCTTACAGCGGCAAATGCCTTTATGTTTCAGTCCCGTAGTTGGGATTATTAGGTTAGCGACTCCTGTCTGACTTCAAATGTCTTAGGACTAAATGACGGTTTCAGTCCCGCAGTTGGGATTATTAGGTTGGCGACTTGGGACAAGTTTGAATGATAAAATGTTATGATTACTTAGTCATACTATATAGTCAAACCAATGCCTAAAATAGGAATAAGTATAAGCGATCGCTCTTTAGAATATTTAGATAGTCACACAGACAATCGGAGTGCCTTTATCGAAGAATTGGTTGAAGCTCAAAGGGCAAAAGATTTCCAAAAAGAGTTGGAAAAAGACTATGAGGAGCTAGAGAAAGATCCTGAATTTCAAGCTGAGGTAGAAGCCTGGGATTGTGTAGTGGGAGATGGCATTGATGGAGATAGTTAACCCCTATCGAAGAGGAGAGA
>JBJOPG010000375.1:0-3326 GCA_046050865.1 Cyanobacteriota bacterium | reverse complement strand
TAGCTTTTGCCAGTATTACCAGTAAAACCTCGATTATGATGCTGTTTATTTCGGTGTTACGGGACGATCGCTGGATTGGGGTAGTAGCGGTGATTATTCTCAGTATGGGGAATGCCGGGTTAATGCTAATGGCACACATAATCAACAGGTTAAACAAACATGATCGATATTCTTAGCTACAGTCTGATCATTATCGGGATCATATTTTGGTTTTGGGGAACTTTGCCCTTAATTAGCAGTAAGTCAGTTTTAGTTAAACTGCACAGTCTTTCGGTTGCCGATACTCTGGGTTCCATCACGATCCTGGTGGGGCTACTGCTCAAAATACCCAAGGAGTGGTCTTTGTTGCTGTTGGCAATTATTACCCTGACCATCTGGAACACTATTTTAGGCTATGTCATCGCTTATTGCTCTGACCCTAATCCGCCCATCACAATTAACCAGATTGAACAGGACTAACAAAAATGCTTGAACCATACATCTATATCATTGTTGCCTTGTTGCCATTAACATCTTTAATGTTGGTATTGCAGGCAAATCCCTATAATGCCCTAGTCATGAGAGCCATTTTAGGGGCGATCGCCACCTTGGTTTATGTGGTCTTGGGGGCTCCAGATGTCGCTTTAACCGAAGCTTTAGTGGGCACGATGTTAGCGGTTACGCTTTATGGGATTGCCATCCGCTCTTCGCTGGTGATGCATTTGGGGATACTCGAACAAGATATTTCTGAATCAGAGAATTATTTTACCGAGCTACTCACTAGTTTCAAACAAGTCTTGCGTCCATATCATTTACGTTTAGAAGTCTTGGAATATCCCAGCGATCGTGCCCTCCATCAGGCATTGGCTTCAGCAGAAATTCATGCTATGTGTCGTCTAGAAGAACCCCCAGAACAATCTGCTGGATCTAGCTCAGAGACAAAATACCATACGACCATCAGAGTATATCGCTTGTGGGAAATCATGCACAGGGAATTAAAGGCACCAGAGACGACTTTGAGTTACATCAGTGTCACCGAAGAGCAGGAATAACATCATGAAATGGCTTTATGTGATGGCAAGCATCCTGTTCTTCATCAAAATGCTAATGATGCCTAACCCAACAGGAGAATGGCAAGAAGCTAGCATTGTGGGTTCCATAGTAGAAGACACAGGAGTGACCAATGCCGTATCGGGGATTATTTTTCGTAACCGTCTTTATGACACAATTTTTGAGGTGGTGGTGTTTACGATCGCTATTTTGGGCGTAAAATTTCTCATTGCTGATGAAATACCAAGCAAAACTATGATTCAATTCAACGATCACCCTTCAATAATTTTGGCTCGTTTGGGAGCAACTATTGCTGCCATTGTCAGTATTGAATTATCAATTCGCGGACATCTCAGCCCAGGAGGAGGTTTTGCAGCGGGAGTAGCAGGAGGAACGGCGATTGGTCTTATTGCGATCACCTCATCTCCTGCCTGGATGACAAAGATTTATGAGCAATATCAGGCTGCAACGGCAGAAAAGATTTCGGTACTAATTTTCATTATCCTAGCGGTAATTACTTTAGTCGGAGGGGAGTTCCCCCAGGGAGAATTAGGCACCTTGCTTAGCGGCGGGATGATTCCTTTGTTAAATATTGTAGTGGCAGTAAAAGTTGCTTTGGGTTCTTGGGCTGTAGTCTTACTTTTTACTCGCTATCGAGGTCTACTGTAAAGCTATTAGTTTAAATCATAAATTTGGCAAAAATGTCACAATATAGAGGATTAAATCTAGTATAGTGACCCAGAGTCCGACTTTATAGAACCCCTTGTGAATCTAATCGCTGCTAATTCTGAGTTAAACCCGCGAGAATTATTTCCCTTTGAGCTAGACGAATTTCAATATCAGGCGATCGCCGCCTTAGCAGCAGATAAATCTGTGGTCATCTGTGCCCCCACAGGTTCGGGAAAGACTCTCATTGGTGAATATGCCATCTATCGCGCCCTCAGCCACGGTAAACGGGTATTTTATACCACTCCCCTCAAGGCGCTCTCTAATCAAAAGTTTCGGGATTTTCAAGAACAGTTTGCCCAAGATGATACTCGCAAGATTGGTTTGCTGACGGGAGATACGATCATTAATCCCAATGCCGACGTGGTGGTGATGACCACAGAGATCTTTCGCAATATGCTCTACGAGACGCCGATTGGTCAGCTGGGTACATCCCTGGCGGATGTGGAAGCAGTAGTGCTGGATGAATGTCACTATATCAGCAATCGCTTTCGGGGGACGGTATGGGAAGAATCAATTATTTACTGCCCGCCACAGATCCAGCTGGTGGCTTTATCGGCGACTATTGGTAATCCTCAAGAGTTGACCGACTGGATTACCAAGGTGCGTAATTCTAAGCCGAATCAGAGAACAAAATATGAATGTGAACTGATTAATTCTGATTTTCGACCTGTGCCTCTGCGTTATTATTTTTGCGATCGCAATGGACTTCAGCGACTGTTAAATCAAACGGAAACCGAGATCAGCCCCAAACTTAAATCTACTGCTGCCCGTAAAGGACAAAAGCCCAAACGTCTCAAGATTAAGGACTGTCCTAAAATTTATCAGGTGGTGCAGCAGCTAAGAGATAAAGATATGCTTCCAGCCATCTATATTATCTTTAGCCGACGGGGGTGTGATCAGGCGGTAGAGATGATCGAGGGGTTAGGTCTAGTCTCTCCCGAAGAAGGACAGCAAATTGAAAGCATTCTGCTTTATTTCTTCTTGACTAATAATGTTGAATTACAGACGGTGTTGTTAACTCACTTTGGTTCAGCCAACCCTGAATTAGCCGAATTGCTGCGAGATTATCTAGCGGACAACGAACAAGCAGAGGTGAACCTAGGGAGTTATTTAACCACTAACCCCAACCAAAAATATTTACTGTGGCAATTTCTCTGTAATAATTCCCAAATTGCCCGCATCGAACAGATAGAGCCGCTAATGCGGGGCATCGCTTCCCACCATGCAGGTTTACTACCCGCTTGGAAAGAACTAGTAGAAAGACTGTTTGAAATGGGGTTGGTCAAGATTGTCTTTGCCACTGCCACCCTCGCCGCAGGAATTAATATGCCTGCCCGCACTACCGTTCTCTCAGCCCTCTCCAAACGTACTGATGAAGGACACAGTATGCTAAGTCCTTCCGAATTCCTCCAGATCGCGGGACGAGCTGGGAGAAGAGGAAAAGATCAGGTGGGTCATGTAGTCACGATTCAAACTCCCTTTGAAGGGGCAAAAGAAGCCGCGTTCTTGGCTACTTCTAGCGCTGAACCTTTAAGAAGCTGGTTTACTCCTTCCTATGGCATGGTGTT
>JBJOPG010000374.1:0-3332 GCA_046050865.1 Cyanobacteriota bacterium | reverse complement strand
ACAAAACAGGCACTTAGTACCTGAAATTTGCCCATTACCCGTTCCATAATCCGCAGCTCTATTTCTTCTTGACCATAGCTCTGGCGATAGCTTTTAAATTTATGCCAGGCGTAATTGATAATGCCGACCGTAGCGAAGAACCCCATCCCTAAGCTAATGGTTCGCTCGGATAAAGGAATAGATCTAAAAACTGGTAGCTGTACCACTGTGGGGAAGACAATCACCCCAAACACGCCAATTAAAGCGACACTCAACCAGGGAATCCATTCTAGTAGTTGCTGGAGAATATCATCCTGTTCAAATAGCCAGTACCGGAGCAAACTATATAAACTAGCAGCCACGATCGCACTTACCACAGGAGTCACTAGCCACCCGAGACAAATAAAGCCGATATTCTTCCAGGCGATCGCTTCCTGACCAACGGCTACCCAGCTAAATCCGGCGATCGCCCCCACCACTGCATGGGATGAAGCTACAGGTAAACCAAGACTCGTAGCTATCTGTAACCAAATGCCACAGGCAAGCAAGACCGCAATCATCCCTAATAAGAATGTTTCAGGCGTATCAACAAATAACCTGGGATTAGCTACCTTGGTCGCGAGGGTGGCTGATACCTGCTGACCGAATACTACCGCGCCCGTAAACTCTAAAACCCCCGCCAGTATTATTGCCTGGGTTAAGGAAATCGCCTTTGACCCCACAGATGTTCCCATGGAGTTAGCCACATCGTTTGCCCCCAAATTCCAAGCAACATAGATGGCAAGGAGGGAAAAGAGTGCAAGATAAATCAGATTATTGGTCAAGGGTTTTAGGGAATTGAGTCTGGATTAATTATAAAATTATAGATAAATCTAAAATGGAACATTGATCAACAAGCAAGTCAGAGTGGGTAAAAAAGCAAACAAAATTAATCAATACCCATCGTGAATTACGATACGCTAGATCGAGTGATTATTTGATTTTTTTAACATACTTCCTATGACATCCTCTGTTGAAACTGATAAGCGTACTGTTCGTATTGGTACTCGCAAAAGTCAGCTTGCTTTAGTACAAACTTACTGGGTAAAAGCTGAATTAGAGAAGCATTTTCCCAATATCAGTTTTGAGGTAGAGGAAATGAGTACCAAAGGGGATAAGATTCTGGATGTGCCCTTAGCCAAGATTGGTGATAAGGGTCTGTTTACCAAAGAATTAGAAGTGGGAATGCTCAACAACACCACAGATTTTGCGGTGCATTCTCTCAAGGATTTGCCCACTAATCTCCCAGAAGGTTTGATGTTGGGTTGTGTGAGTACCAGAGTTGACCCTGCTGATGCGCTAGTTGTGAATGAAAAGCATCAAGACAAGCAGTTAGAAACTTTTCCTCCAGGGTCGGTAATTGGAACTTCTTCTCTCAGACGTTTAGCACAGCTACGTCATCATTTTCCACAGCTAGAATTTAAAGATATTCGGGGTAATGTTAATACTCGTTTAGCAAAGCTCGATGCCGGGGAATATGACGGAATTATTTTAGCTGTAGCAGGATTGCAGCGGTTGGATATGGGCGATCGCATCCACCAACATATTTCCTCGGACATTTCTCTCCACGCAGTAGGTCAGGGAGCATTAGGGATTGAATGTCGTGAGGGAGATGAAGAAATCCTGGCGATCTTAAAGGTTTTGGAAGACAGAGACAGTTGCGATCGCGTTTTGGCGGAAAGATCTTTTCTGCGATCGCTAGAAGGTGGTTGCCAAGTTCCAATTGGCGTAAATACTCACATCAACAATGATCAACTAACTTTAATTGGCATGGTGGCAAGTCTCGACGGTAAACAATTGCTGAGAGATTCGATCCAGGGTGAGCGGACTAAATCAGAGGCGTTAGGTGCAGAATTGGCTGAAAGGTTAAAGGCACAGGGTGCAGGGGAAATCCTCGCGAAAATTTTTGCGGAAGTGGGACGGGGGTAATTAGTTCGGAGTTCGCCCTAAAGGATTCACTAAAGTACTAGCTTCGCGTCGAGTTCGGAGTTCGGAGTTAATGTTCCAGGTTAAAGCTGGTCATAAATTGTAGATTTACGTAGATTAATTCATAGATTTGCTTTGACTCTAGAGAAATTATCGAGTATCAATTAGTAGTCTAGTTAAATTTTTTGAATCTATTAGAATTATGACTATCAAAATCAAAACTCTTGCTGTTCCTACTTTTATTGCTATGTCTTTATTGTTTACCGCCTGTGCAGGGGATAAAGTTGAGACTCCTGATGCTGTAGAAGGCGGAGCTCCTGAAGCCGTAGAAAACGTCGCCCCTGATGCGGGTGCTGCTGTAGAAAGTGGAATTAATGGCGCCCAAGAAGGTGTTGAAGGTGCTGCTGGTGCTGTGCAAGAGGGCGCTGAAGCTGCTGGTACTGCCGTTCAAGAAGGTGCTGCTGGTGCTGCTGGTGCCGTGCAAGAAGGCGCTGAAGCTGCTGGTACTGCCGTTCAAGAAGGTGCTGCTGGTGCTGCTGGTGCTGTGCAAGAAGGTGCTGAGGCTGCTGGCGATGCTGTTCAAGAGGGTACTGAAGGCGCTGCTGGTCAATAGATGCCCTAATTTAATTATTTATAATTTCTGCTGACCTAGATAATCTAGACAGTACAATTGATATTATTCTGTAAACTAGGAGTTGGATAGCTCAAACTACCAATTGCTAGTTTTTTTTAGGCAAAATTTGCTTAATTATCAGAGATAATTTAACATGATCGATCTTTTTATCTGTGCCAAATGGTTGGGAATTGCTACTGTTGTTTCTTTCGTAGTGTCGATTGTGGCATTTTTCCTCAGCTGGGGCTGGCGTTTTCGCCTAGTGGGGGTCACTAGTTTTATGGGGGTGTTAACCGCTGGCTTTTTTGCTCTTGGTTTGGGGCTATTTCCCCACGCTGAGATTCCTGGAGCAGCCCGTTATTCCCTAATTTACGACAATGGAGCTAACCAAGCCGTGGTAGCCGTATCTCCTGATATCGAGAAATCCGCCATTAAACCAACTTTAATCCAAGCAGCAACGGATTTATACTCTTATGGTAGAACGGGTTCAGGAGGCAATGACCAGTTTACAATTAAGTTGAGAACTGTACTGCATCCCGAACCTGGCATCTCTAAGCCTTTATTTCTAGGCACCGCCAAGCGCTCCATTACCGCCCGTAGTAGCGAAGATATCGAAATTGAAGTTTTTGACCAGAATATAGCCCAACTGCCTCGTCCACGTCTATCAAGCTAAAATAATTCAATCGCCTAAGAACACACCTAAGAACATGAGCAAGCAAGTCACCACCGCACCCAGTACCAAAGTAACGGAATATAGTCCTTTGGCGATCGCCCC
>JBJOPG010000373.1:0-3350 GCA_046050865.1 Cyanobacteriota bacterium | reverse complement strand
TCAGAATACAAATCAGATCATCAAACCGATTTACACTACCCAATGTTTATCCTCGGATGCCAACGCCGATTGGTTAGAACAACAAATATTGCTGGCAGCAGCAGGAAAACTACCTACTAAAATTCAAGTCTTTCGTCCGCAATCCCTCGGTTTAATTTCTGTCGCGGCGGCAAAGTTAGGCATTAAAGTTGAAGCCACCAGAAATACTCAGATTTTAAAACAGTTATTAAGGGAACAATATCAAGACCAGCCGAGTTACAATCCCACTTTCCTCGAACAACCACCGCCCCAAGCTCTACCTGAAGATCTTTGGGGAGACGAATGGCAAATCGCCAATATAGCTGCGGGACAAATTATTGATTTATTTAGCGATCGCCCAATTCCTATCTGTAGCATGCCCTCAGAATTTCATCCCCTTAACTTAAATCTGACTTCTGATATTTTTATTCCTGGGATTGTAGTTTATGGTGGCAGAACATCAATGAGCCTTGCTCGCTGGATTGAACAGCAAAGTCCTGCTGCGATCAACTATATTCCTACAGAAGTTGGCAAGTCGGGGGGCTTTATTTTAGAAACTGGCTTGGTAGATCGTTGGGTATTTAATACTTTTGAATCTGAACAAGCATCAGGAATTGCCAGGAAGTATGAACAAAATAAACAGGCTAGTAAAGGATTGCATTTTCTCTTAATTCAGCCTGACGACTCGGGGATGACCACTACCGCTTTTTGGTTGTTAAAAAAAATTGAACCATGAAGCATTTATCTAAAATTTCCAGAGACAAGGCTAATTAACCGCTGATAGAAAAGATTTTCAATATCAGACATGATCATGACAGGATTGTTTCCAGATCTCCATTGTTTAAACTCCCCTAAGTCTTTATAATTGATAGTTATTATTAATTGTTATAAGAATGAAACTATCAGATCTAAGAACAGGAAAGCCAGCTATAGTAGAGCAAATCTATTTGAATCAAGCTAATCACTCTTTAGCTAAACGCCTAGCAGCAATGGGAATTATTCCTAATAAACCAATTGAGGTTTTACGTCGAGCTTGGTTTGGGGGGCCATTACACATTCGTGTTGGTTCGATCACAGAAATCGCCATTCGTCGACAAGAAGCACAAATGGTTCAAGTTCGTTATTTGTAGAAGTTAGACGTAAATTATAAATTCATGACTTGTCACAGCAGCAAAACGACAGTTTTCCCAAGCGATCGCCTTAAACGAGTTGTGTTAGTGGGAATGCCAAACACGGGAAAATCTACCTTTTTCAACCGTATTACAGGGTCTGCTGCTGCCGTGGGGAATTGGCCAGGAATGACGGTGAGTTTTCTCCAGGCTCAAATCAAAATTGATGGTAAAGTCACAGAATTAGTAGATTTACCAGGAATTTACGACTTCAATGGCTTCTCTGAGGATGAGAAAATTGTCCGGGATTTTTTGGAAAAATTTCCCTTTGATCTAATAATCGTCGTGCTTAACGCCTCTCAAATAGATCGCCAGATTTCTTTGACCTTACAAATCAAAGCTTTAGGGCTGCCTGCGGTAATTATCCTCAACATGGCAGATGAGGCGGAACAATATGGGGTGATAATTGACACCGAAGAATTATCTCAGCGCCTAGGTTACCCTGCGGTACTGATTAGTGCCAAGTATGGCAAAGGTTATGGTTCTGCTTATCGAGAGATTGCCTGTGGGTTACGGGTGCATCAGGAATCTTATCAGATCGAAGACCTAGAAGCCTGTTTAGCTGATGGGGGGGATGTCACTCCTGAGCAGATTGAAGCGATTCTAACAGGAGTAGTAAGCATCCCACAAAAAATTAAGACTAACTTGACTACCAGGCTGGATCGTCTGTTGTTAGATCCGGTATTGGGATTGCCCCTCTTTTTCCTGGGGATGTTTTTAGTCTTCTCGATTATTTGGAATATTGGGTTACCCGCTCAAGGTTTAACGGGCAGTCTGACAGATTGGTTCCAAAAGATGGTGCTTGAACCGATTCTGAAGTTTTTTCCCGAAATTGTGCAAAATTTTTTCATTGAAGGTATTTGGAACGGCTTCGCTACAGTAGTTGGTTTCGTGCCTTTAATAATTCTCTTTTTTATTTTGATGGCGATTCTAGAAGACAGTGGCTATCTTTCCCGCTCTGCCTATTTGATGGATGCCTTGATGGGAAAATTAGGTTTGGATGGTCGTAGTTTTGTGATGCAAATGATGGGCTTTGGCTGTAATGTTCCTGCTCTCATGGGCACCAGGGTCATGCGCTCTCAACCATTGCGCTTACTAACCATGCTGACGATCCCGTTCTCTTTATGTTCGGCTCGACTGCAAGTTTTTGTTTTTATCATTACGGCAGTCTTTGCGGGAAAAAATGGCGCCATTGTCTTATTTTCTCTTTATTTACTAAGTTTTGTGGCGGCGATCGCTACAGCGGCTTTATTCCAAGGAGTCTTTAAAAACGATGAACCTTTCGTCTTAGAATTGCCACCCTATCGCTTTCCCACATGGAAACAGGTGATTGTCCGAGGTTGGGGAGAAGTCAAACATTTTTTAACTAGAGCATCTGGGTTTATTACCTTTGGTTGTATTGCCGTTTGGGCTGTGACTAATTTACCCATAGGGGCAACGGGATTAGATACTATTGGTGGGCAAATGGGTCAATTCCTTGCCCCCGTCATGGCTCCCTTGGGCATTGATCCTTATTTAACTTTGGCACTAATTTTTGGCTTTGTGGCGAAAGAAGTGGTGGTAGGTTCTCTGGCGGTTATTTATGGTTTAAATTCCCTGGCAGTCAGTCATCATATTACTGAGACAGTAAGTTTTGCCCAAGGATACAGTTTCTGTATTTTTTGCCTACTTTATACTCCTTGTTTAACTACCGTAGCAACTCTGTTGAATGAGTCAAAATCTTGGAAATTCACCTTGTTTTCTCTAGGATTTTCTTTAGGCTTGGCATGGGTGGCAAGTTTTTGTTTTTACCAAACAGTGTTGGTGCTGGGATTTAAATAGTTGAGATGAGGTAGATCTTCTAAGGTGGACATTTTAGTTAATGCACGAAATGCGATCGCCTAGTCAGAATAACTCTCGCTTTTGTCAAGTTTAGGTGAGACTAAATCGATCTATGATTCGATTATTTTCGCTACCCCAGCAAATCAACTAAAAAGCTAGAAGCTAGCCCTAAAGGGTACCGCTTCGCATAAAGCTAGGAGCTAATAGCTACATACAGAGATACACTAGGCACAGAAAACAAAACCAGTTTAGAGGTTAAAAATTTAAAAATATGGTTGCAACCACAGGAATCAGCGATCGCTATCGCCTACAAACTAAACAGCTTGATATGCCTCCCCGTCT
>JBJOPG010000372.1:0-3670 GCA_046050865.1 Cyanobacteriota bacterium | reverse complement strand
ACCTAACTCAGTATGTCGAACATATCATACGCTTTTTTGGCGATTTGCGTAGCATAGCCGTAGGCATCGCTATGTAATTAATTTTGCATAAGTACTTATATGCTATGCGAAGATAGTGGTTTCACACTCTAAATTAGCAACGGCTTTTCAGCTTATTTTCAGCAAATATTGCCAAATTTAGTTATGAAGTTACATTGGAAGCAATATCAACTTCTTAACAACTTATGGGCAGTAACCAGCGTTTAAAAGTCGCCATCCTAATTTTAGTCAGCATGACTTTGGTGGCGGCACCAGTCCAAGCACAGGAAGCTTTAGCTCACAGTGGATTTAACCTTCAATTACTATTACGCAACGCCCTCCAATGGGTTAATGAGCTGGGGGCGATCGCCCCTATCGCCTTTATCTTAATTTATATGGTGGCGACCGTAGCTTTTCTCCCTGGTTCACTGCTAACTCTAGGTGCAGGGGTTTTATTTGGCATTGTTCAAGGTTCTTTCTGTGTATTTATTGGAGCAACTCTGGGGGCAACTCTAGCTTTTCTGGTAGGTCGTTATCTAGCTAGAGGCTGGATTTCGCAGAAAATTGCGGGTAATCAAAAATTCCAGGCGATCGACCAAGCTGTTGGTCGGGAAGGGTTCAAGATTGTCCTCTTAACCAGATTATCTCCTATCTTTCCCTTCAATCTTTTAAATTACGGTCTGGGAGTTACAGGAGTATCTCTCAAAGATTATGTCTTAGCCTCCGTTGGGATGATTCCAGGCACCATTATGTATGTCTACATTGGTTCTCTAGCGGGAAGTATTGCTACTATCGGGGGAGAAACCAGTGCAACCAGTGCTAATCCCGTGGCTCAATGGGCAATTAGAATTATGGGTTTTGTTGCCACTGTAGCCGTAACTCTCTACGTCACAAAAATCGCTCGTAAGGCATTGGATGAATCGATTGACCGGACTGATACTGCTAGTAACTAAAAACCAATAACTAAAAACTAAGAGAGGCACTTATGAATAGTCAAAATCATGCTGTAACTATTGAACCTTGGGATGATTATAATCAAGAACTGCTAGCAAATGTTCATCCCCCTGACTGGGTTAATCCAGCTCCAGCAGACTGTTATGACCTGGTGGTTATAGGTGCTGGTACGGCAGGGTTAGTAACAGCTAAAGGTGCCGCAGGTTTGGGGATTGGACTGAAGGTCGCCCTGATTGAAAAGAATTTGATGGGGGGAGATTGTTTAAATGTGGGTTGTGTTCCTTCTAAATGCCTAATTCGCTCTTCTCGTGTGGTGTCAGAAATGAAAGGGGCATTATCCTATGGTGTGCAACCGCCAGAAAACATTGAGATCGATTTTCCTGAAGTGATGGCAAGAATGCGACGGGTCAGAACTAAAATTAGTCTTGTGGATTCAGCAGTAGCGGCGAAAAAAGTTGGCGTGGATGTTTTTTTTGGTGAGGCTAGATTTAAGAACGAAAATACGGTTACGGTTGAGGGACAGGATCTGAAGTTTAAAAAAGCGGTAATTGCCACTGGCGCTCGTGCCGTTCAACCAAAAATTGTGGGCATTGAGGAAACTGGTTATTTAACTAATGAAAGTGTTTTCTCCTTAACAAGTCTACCGAAAAAGTTAGCAGTGATTGGGGGTGGTCCCATTGGATGTGAATTAGCCCAAGCTTTCCAGCGTTTAGGTAGTGAAGTAACCTTGTTTCATAAGGGTTCTCATATACTGGATAAAGAAGATGCCGACGCAGCTGAGATAGTTCAACAGGCATTGATTAGGGATGGTATTCGTCTAGTCTTGAATTGTCAGTTAGAGGGGGTTACTCAAAGTCCTGAAGGGAAGATAATCAATTTCATTGGCGATTGCATTGGCAATTGCATTGGCGACAATCTTACAGATAAGCATCGCGATTGGGCTCCGCCCACGCTTCGCGATCGCACTCAGGAATCGATCACCGTTGAAGAGATTTTGGTTGGTGCAGGGAGACAACCGAATGTAGAGAGTCTAAATCTAGAAGCTGTGGGGGTGGAATATGATGCCAAACAAGGGCTGAAGGTTAACGATTATCTGCAAACCTCGAATGGCAAAATCTACGGTGCAGGGGATATTTGTATGAATTGGAAGTTTACTCACGCAGCGGATGCCGCCGCCAGAATTGTCCTGAAAAATACCTTATTTTCTCCCTTGGGTATGGGTAAAACAAAACTTAGCGACCTAGTGATGTCTTGGGTGACATTTACCGATCCTGAAATTGCTCATGTTGGTTTGTATGAAGCTGAGGCTCGGGCAAAAGGTATTGACTGCCAAACGATTAAAATTAATTTTGATGATGTCGATCGCGCCCTAGCAGATGGCGAGACGGAAGGCTTTGTTAAAATTCTCTATCAGCAGGGCTCGGATGAAATTCTGGGAGCTACGATTGTGGCGCGTCATGGTGGAGAAATGATTAGCGAAATTACCACCGCTATGATTGGTAAAATTGGTTTGAGCAAGCTGGCTACGGTAATTCATCCCTACCCCACTCAAGCAATGGCGATTAAACAAGCTGCTGATGCTTATCGTCGCACTCTATTAACTCCAAAAACTAAAAAACTTCTGGGCTTTTTATCTAAGTTTTCTTAAATCGAGGTGAGTTCAAACATTGAATCTTCAAGTGAATCTAACTGAAAAAAATTTTGCTTGGTTAATACTTTTCGTGATCATTTTTATGGGGATATTCAACCCCTTGCCTACATCACAAACCATGGCTCAGTCTTTACCCTCATCAGTAGTACAGGAACTTATAGTCAGACAGGCTCAGGCTTGGGAAGATCAGGATGCTCAGGCGATCGCTGATGATTTTGCCGAAAATGCCGTCTTTATCGCTGCGGGTTTTAAATTTGTGGGTAAGGAGCAGGTTAGAAAAGCAGCCCAAGACTACTTCCAACAGTTTCACCATACCTCTGTTGAGATTAAACGCACAATTATTGATGGCGATCGCGGTGCCGTGGAATGGGATTGGCGCGACCAAAACCGCAAGACGGGAAAATCAGGCTGGGCGGAAGATGCGATCATCTTTGAGTTGGCAAACGGCAAAATTATTTATTGGCGAGAATATATTGAAAAGAAACAATAGACATAAGTTAAAGTTATGTTTTACATTACTAATGACAATGTAATATTCCTTGATAAAGCATAAATACTTAGCTATATTTATTACAGAGACAAGAGGAAATTATTTATAAAGCTCTTTCAGTCTTATCTAGCTTAGAACCTAGACAATCAAATAAATAAAGCCTTCTGTCAGTGGGTTACAAGCACAAACAACCGCATCTATGTAGGTTGGTTCGGCGTCTTGATGATCCCTACACTTCTGGCAGCAACAACTTGTTTCCTAATCGCCTTCGTCGCAGCACCTCCTGTAGACATCGACGGTATCCGTGAGCCTGTAGCAGGTTCCTTGATTTACGGTAACAACATCATCTCTGGTGCAGTAGTACCTAGCTCCAATGCAATCGGTCTACACTTCTACCCAATTTGGGAAGCAGCATCTTTAGATGAGTGGTTATACAACGGTGGTCCTTACCAATTGGTAATTTTCCACTTCTTGATCGGTGTATTTTCATACCTTGGTCGTCAGTGGGAACTATCATTCCGTCTAGGAATGCGCCCTTGGATCTGTGTAGCTTACTC
>JBJOPG010000371.1:0-3393 GCA_046050865.1 Cyanobacteriota bacterium | reverse complement strand
GCTTGATATTGACTGTCAAGTTTTTTCACTTTGCTCATCAAATTGCGAATTTGCCCCCGCTTAGCATTTAAAATATGGTCGGTAAATTCTACTTCTGCTAAACGTAAACGCAATAAACTAATTTGCAGCGATTTTTTCCCTGACTTTGATTTTTGACTTTTGTCACTTTCAATACTCAAGTTCATCACATGGGAAATTTGTGGCGGCTGGGAATTATTTCTCATACCCTTGCTACCTTCTGCTTGCATTGCCACATCGACTACTTGATTTGGTAAGCGATCGGGGATGATTTTCGACTTTTGCAATAACTGATTAACTTTCCTAGAAGTCTCATCGAGGGTGTTTTTAATTCCTCGCTCAATCTGCTGATGCCACAAAATTAAATGCGCTGGGTTCTCGAAATCAACTTGTTCCTTGGGGACTGCTTCTGTGGAATTCTCTAGTTCATCTTCTTGTTCTGAACTAGCATTGATCGCAATTAGTTTAATATTTTCCAGGTTTTCAATATTTTCAATACTGGCTATTTCGGCTTTGATTAATTCTAAATCGTTCTCTGTTAAATTATTTAAATTATTCTCCCGATTTTCTGCATCCTCTGCTCTCTGCTTTGGCTTGGGTAAATTTTTTATCAACTCCGACATCAAATTAAGCTCTGGAGTTTCTGGCTCTAGCTCTTTTTGAGCAATAATTTCAGCCAGCTGGGTCTTCAGTTCCAGACTAAGGTGTCTGAGATTTTGCTGGAGGTCTTGCTTAGCACTCAAAGATAGAGCGATAAATGATTGAGGGTAAAGCTGAGTACAAATCTGATAACAAGCTAGGATTAGCTGCTGTTTGAGGGAATGACTTAAAAGTTCTAGGTAGTTACTATGTAGCTCCTCAAGTTCAGTTGCGGTTTCGACTACCTGTGATTTTAAAATTTCGAGGTTTTGCTTAACTTGCTGAATCGATTTTGTCATCCTAGGTTTTTAAATGTGTTCACGGACAGATGATTAGGAGTAAATAGCAACCTTGTGATGCGTAGCTAGTTTATCCTAAAGGATACACTTCGTTATCTTAATTCCATCTTTTGAAAAAAGCAAAAGGCGTTGCTAATCTGAAATATAAACTCGAAGAGTAATCCGCACATAGCTATTAGCTCCTAGCCCTTCGGGTTCAGCGTTTGCTCATAGGGGAAACCCCAAGACCGCAATGCTTCACTATTAACTATTCGCTTTTTAGTTGATTTGCTTACATGGTAACAAGAGTCGATTTGTATCTCGATCCTGCAACGTCGAGCAAAAAAAGTCCCCCAGATTCGGGGGATTTAGAGTGGAAATTATTCAGTCTGATGTTTTGATATTTGACCTATTTCAGTCCTGCTTGAGCCGCTACTTCATCAGCAAAGTTAGATTCTTCTTTTTCAATCCCTTCTCCTAAGACAAAGCGGACAAAACGGCGTATTTGAATATTTTCCCCCAACTTGGAAATACTGTCTTTGACTAATTCGTCGATGGTGATACTTTGATCACGAATATAGGGTTGAGGTAATAAAGCAATTTCGTTTAAACGCTTGTCAATTCTACCAGTGACGATTTTTTCTTTGATATTCTCGGGTTTTCCGTCTAGGTCATCTCGACCCATTTCAATCTCTTTTTCTCTGGCAACGATATCTTCAGGAATATCACTTACCTTGACGTATTCAACATTAGGACAAGCTGCAATTTGCATAGCAACATTTTTGACTAGTTCTTGAAATTCTTCTCGGCGTGCCACAAAATCTGTTTCACAGTTAACTTCTACCAACACACCAATTCTGCCACCAGTATGAATATAGCTTTCTACTAATCCTTCCGCTGCCACACGACCTTGTTTTTTGTCCGCAGAGATAGTTCCTTTTTGGCGCAACCATTCGATCGCTTTGGTCATATCACCTTCATTCTCGGTCAAGGCTTTTTTACAATCCATCATCCCCGCACCAGTTTTTTCGCGGAGTTCTTTGACTATTTTTGCCGATATAGTTGCCATATTTTTCTGTTTTAATTTAGTTTTTAGTGACGACAAAATAATTTTAAATTATGTTGGCAGAGGCTCGAACCAAAGAGCAACTAGGATCTTTACTCTCCTAGAATCTAACTTTGATCTAACATTAATATGGTTCAGGGCTTACACTATCAAAAGTCATAGATTAATGTGTAAGCCCTGTAAATGTTGGGATCAATTTGCCCCTAGCTAGCAGTTTAGACAGCGCAATCTGGTCTATTCTTCACTATCTGCATCTACTGCGGGTTCTTCTGCTTCCTCTTCTGCTCCTGGATATTCATCATCGATTCCTTCATCCAGATCATCATAATCATCTTGATTCTCTAGCTGACCATGACGACCTTCGTAAATAGCGTCCGCCAGTTTACCGACAATTAGTTTGATTGAGCGAATGGCATCATCATTGGCGGGAATTGCCACATCTGCCACCAAAGGATCACAGTTGGTATCCAAGAGGGATACCACAGGAATACCTAGTTTTTGACATTCAGCGATCGCATTGTGTTCCCGTTTTTGGTCAATAATTACGACGATATCAGGTACTTTACGCATCATTTTGATGCCCCCTAGATACTTTTGTAATTTACCCATTTCACGACGCAATACGGAAGCTTCTTTCTTAGGTCTTCTGTCTAAAGCCCCAGTCTCTTCCAGATTTTCGATTTCTTTGAGTCTTTCAACCCGAGTTTTGATGGTCTCCCAGTTGGTTAACATTCCCCCCAACCATCTTTGATTGACGTAGTAAGCACCGCAGCGATTTGCCTCTTGCGCGATAATACCTGCCGCTTGACGTTTTGTACCCACAAACAAAACTCGCTTACCTCGCTCGGAAGAGGAGCGCATATATTCGTAAGCTTCTTCCATTAACTGTGCCGTCTGCACCAAGTCAATGATATGTACTCCGTTACGGGCAGTGTAGATGTACTGGGACATCCGAGGATTCCAACGACGGGTTTGATGACCGAAGTGAACACCTGATTCTAAAAGTTCTGCGAGAGAAACTACTGGCATATGATTTGTGACTCCTATTTCGGGTTAATCCTCCATTCAGGGACATTTGCACTATTTAAGTTAAATATTCAACTTAAACAGAAAAACACCCGAAAGCCTGAATGTGTGAATTGTTTTATTTTGCGTATACTAGTTTAGCACCATAAGTTGCTGATCAAAAGACTGAGTAAATTAAGGCTTATAGCTTCTGGCTTTTTGCTAAAATTTAAGCAGCTTGTTCCGTCACTGTTCCATCACAACATAGTTAATGGCATCATTACCCCAATATCGACCCAAAAAGTTGTCTCTAGGCCCATTAGAAGCGGAAATATTGGAGATCATCTGGGATTTAAAAGTAGCGACGGTGAAAAACGTCCACGAGCA
>JBJOPG010000370.1:0-6815 GCA_046050865.1 Cyanobacteriota bacterium | reverse complement strand
CCGATGTTTGAACTGGCGATCTTGTTGCTGCACCAAAGTTGTAATTTCCTCTAATCGCAGTAGAAAAATATCTCCTGGTTCGGTCATTAAGCCACAAGTGAGCCACTGTTGTTCAAGACCTAAAACAGCCCATCTCAGTTGAGCTAGCAACTTGTTGTAGACTTCTCCTACTTGACCTTTGAGATTTAATCTTTGCTGTACTAACTTTGCCTGCCAAGATTGCTGAGAAAAACTGCGAGTTGCCTGGGCAATTTTCGCCCCGTGGGCATCAAAGTAAAAACGGGTAAACATCTGTCGGGGAATATTAGGCTTATCTTGCCAGCGGGGAATGGCAATATCCGTTGCCACCTCACTCAAATAACCATAGTTCCCCAACCAGAGGTTAAATTGCTCCATTACACTAGTGCCTTCAGAATTTTCGGCAATATGAGCAAACAAGGAGGCACTGGAGTCAAAGGTAATTTGTTCGGTAGCAAGAAGCTTACGGGCTTCCGTCGCCAGTTGAGCTAAGGCACTGACCGCTGCTATTTCGGGTATTTGACGATGATCTAGTTCAGTTTCGGCAACTTTGAGAATGCTCAGACGAATAGCAAAACTGAGAGGGGCGAGAATATTGTAATAAGTTGCCTTCTCCAGTAATTCCAGAATGGTATTAATCCTCTCAAGAATTTCCGTTGGGGATAATTCTTTGACTGATTGTGCTTCTAGGGCTTCCAGAATTGGGGCGAAAAACTTGAGGCGATCGCGTTCAAAATCTTCTTCTAGTCTCCATTCCCGCTTTAGTAGTCGCCAGAGTCCAGGTACGTTCTTAACCGTGGAACTTAAGGGGGGTTTACTAAATTTTGCACCTCTAGTCAAAAATTCCAAGCTTTCTGGGGGTAAACCCATGCGCCGAAAAATTGTTCCTAATAAGGAAACATTAAAATAGGCACTGGCAAAGTGGAGCGTGGCAGTTTGTTCAAAGTCTAAATCCTTGGCGCGATCGCCTAGGACAATGGTAAAAATCTTGCCCCAAACACCACAGGTCAAGGGCTGATTAATCGACCAAGTAAGGGGACGAATCTTGCCAGGAATTACCTCAGCAGCAATGCGTCTTGTCCAAATTGGCTCCATGGTGGTAATGGGGCGCACCTGGAGCAGCCAGAGTTTAGTACCGTCATAAGTCCATTCAATATCTTGGGGAATGCCCTCAAACAAATTCTCCATTTCCCTTGCCAGGAGAGCGACGGATTCAATAATGTCCTGGGGAATTACGATGGGATGTTTAGCTTCCTCCGTGATCACCGTAATTGACCGTTCTCCTCCCTGAGCTTCTTGTAGCGTAGTTAAAGAGGCTTCAGGAATTGCCACCTGATATCTTTGGGGAGTATATTTACCGGAAACAATCTTAGTTGCTTTCCCTGGCAAGGCTTCCACCGCTACCGTATCCCGTAACTGGTTTACCGGATCACGACTAAATGCCACCCCGCTATATTCCCCCTCAATCTGCCGTTGAATCAAGATTGCCATCGAAGCCTCTCCCTGCTGATTGTGGCGACGATACTCCATGGCACTACTCTGGAGATAGGAAGCCTGACAATCAATGATGGCTGATTCCAACTGTTCCTTGCTCGTAACATTGAGAACACTGATATATTGTCCCGCAGCCGAGGCTGATCCAGAATCTTCGCCAATTGCCGAAGATCTGACAATTAGAGGAGCTTGGGCAGACGGCTCGATCTTTTTTACCAACGCTTTGACATCATCTCCAGGACGCAAGACCCAACCTTCTGCTACGTCGTATCCTTGCCGTTTGAGTCGAGATAAATTCGCCGCTTTTGCCCCTACTTTACTAGCATCCAATTTACTATTTAAACTAATTATATTTTTGTCTCCCTGAAAAAAACGAAACATTCTACTTTGACTGGATTGATCCGTAGTAGCGACCAAATCTAAGTCATCGGGGATATTTTGATAGATCCAACCCAATAAACTTGCTAACCCCAAAGTGGCAAAAGTATACTCTAGTTGGTAAGGATGCCGTAAGCCAATAATCACTACTAACAAAACTAAAGCACTATATTTACCAATGAGGCGATCGCGAATAATGGTAAAGCCCACTAAACTGATTAACCAGACTAACCCCGCAGAGAGCGGATCATGAGCTACAATTCCCCACACTGCGTTGGTAGTTCCCGCTCCTCTTCCCATCCAGTAACGCCCCATCACTAGAGCAATGATGGCCAGAATTTCCCAAGCTGAACCTGATGGGAAAAATAATCTGGTCAATAAAACCGCAATAATTCCTTTCGCCGCTTCGGACAACACCGCGCATACCCCAGCAACTTTACCGCCATGATAAAAAGCTGCGGACACGGAAACATTACCAGTGCCTACCTTACTTAATTGAAGACCAGTAAGAGCATAGGTGAGCCAGTCAATTAGGGGTAAACCACCCAATAAAGGACAGGCGATAAATACCGTTAAAGAACCCCAGATTGGTGTCAGGTTCATAAGTCTCTATCTATAACCATTTATATAATACTTCTAAATACTTTTGATTTAAATGAGATTTCTCTGTCTCCTAAGACCTTGTTTGAATCTTTTGTTTGAATTCTTTTGAGGATTTGAGTGGGTATGTATTTCCCCTTACCGTACTCAGTTGTCACCACGGTTCCCTTGGTTTATTGTACCCACTTTCAATCCCTGTCGTGACATGAAAAGCCAGCAGTCAGCAGGAAAGAGTAGGACATAACATGAAAGAAATAGGGGATATTAGAATTGCTACTCCTACAGATTCAGATTGACAAACTGGTTCATAAACTTGCGATCAATGTAATCTTTCAGCCGCCAGCAAAGAGCAGAACGCCAGCCGCAAGAACCCCAAGAGGCGATCGCCTTAAAATCCCCTGTGCCAATTAAAGCCAGATATTTAGCTTGGGGCAGATAACTCTGTAATGGCTGTTGAGTCAGAATATTCTGCCAGTTATTAAACAACGGTTGTCCTTGACGCACCGCAAAAACCCCTGCTTTGGGACGTTGATAATTAACCATCGTGGCAATATCCCCTGCTGCAAAGATGTGGGGATGAGAAATCGACTGGAGAGTATCGGCAACTAAAATAAAGCCCTGGTCATCGGTTTTCAACGCAGACTCTTGAATCCAACTGGGGGCAGCAGCTTGAGTTACCCAAAAGATCTGACTTGCTGCAATCTCCAGTCCTGAATGACAGGTTAGCCCCTCGGCAAAAACTTCTTTAACTTCTTGTTGTAGTTCAAGTTTGATCCCCTGATAATAACTGTTTACCTCGATGGATTAAATGGATTTCTGGAGTATTTTTCCCCTTTAAAATATCTTTGAGACAAGTCTGCATATTCAACGCCAATTCCACACCCCCCGCGCCACCACCAACAATTGCGATTGACAAGGGTTGCTCTGGATTAGATGCGGCTAACTGCTTTAATTTATACCAAGCATCAAGAAAATCTGGCACGGGTTTAGCAGGAACAACATAGTCTTTCGCACCTGGAACAGTGAGGCTTTGAGGAATACTACCAATATCTAAAGACAAATAATCAAACTTGAACTGCCCAGTTGCACAAATAACTTGGTTCTGCTCCGTATTAATGCCAATATCAGTGCCAATATTAATGGCGATCGCGCGATCACAAATAAATTCTGCCCCAGCAAACTGAGCCAAACTACGTAAGTCGATATGAGTCTCATCGTAGCTATAAAATCCTGCTACATGACCTGGAAGCATCCCCGAATAGGGCGTATTTTCGACATCGCTAATCAAAGTCAAATCAACGTCTGGTAGAGGATTTAAACCCCATTGTCTTAGAGCGATCGCATGAGCATGACCACCGCCAATCAATACTAGCTAGCCAGGGAAAGCACAAACTGCCAAAGAGTTGTAGGTTGTAAGATAGCTCGGCTACTCAGGAAAACTGTAATAATGCCAATGGCGATCGCAATCCAAGCGAATTCTTTGTTACTTCGTGGCAAGAGAAAAAATATCAGCACACCCATGGTTAAAAACAAGATAGAGGCATCTGCGGCAACTCCTCTCCACCAATAGGGAGAAAGATTATTTGTAAAGTAAATATTTTTTCCGAGAAAAAAAATTCCTAGTAATAACAATCCTAGTCCGAGTAATCTAGATAATAATTGCATATTTGTTGTGGTTTAACTGTAGCTCTAGAATGCCCAAATAATTGCGATCAAGATGCAGTAATGTCGTTTCAGCTTTTAGTTGCTTCTAGATAATTGGCGATCGCCTTGGCAATCTCTACTTTCCCCACTACTTTTTGAGGGGCTTTATCTTTGGTGACGAAATAAACTACCTGTGCCCCTGTAGCTTGGTGTTCTTCCCCTCGATTAGCTACCACCATTTGATAACCCTGGTGCAATCTATTTTCGGCAATCTCAATTAATTCTTGATGGGAGATATTTTCTTGATACTTAAAGGTAATCATTTTGAGGTGAGGAAATCTGGCTTTTACTTCACTGATTACTTTTTGCGTTGGTATTAGATCGATTTTCGATAGTTCACCACTAGGAATTTTACCAGGGAATACTTGAGCAGGTTGGTAATCAGCTACCGCTGCGGAAAAGATGCCATAACGATAATCCTTTGACAACTCTTGCATGACTTCAGTGAAGTACTCATCATAGGTAGTAACTACTTTGTGAGGAAGATAGCTTGGGGGGGAATAACTGCCCTCTCCATGAATTAATTTTACTTTTGCCCCTCGCAGATATAGCTCCTCAGCGATACAAGCACCCAATTTCCCTGTAAAGCGGTTAGTGAGACGACGAATATTATCAATCGGGACAGGGGTGGGGCCTCCTGTAATTAAAATAGGGATATCCTTGAGAGAAGATTGGCTAACTGCCCGACAGACAGCACAGGCGATCGCTTTTTCTTCAGGTAGATTGTTCTTGCCATAAGCGACTTGCGGCGGAATAATCCTAACTCCCAGGCGGTCTAACTTATGCAATGATTCCGTCAGGATGGAATTATGCAGACTACCATGCATCGTTGGTGCAACCAAAATCTGGGTTTTACCCTGCTCCATTCTGCCGATCGCTGAACCCAAGGTGGCAGTGATTATCCCATCGGCAATACCCAACGCCATCTTGTTAATAGTGTTATAGGTGGCCGGAGCAACGAGATAAGCAGCAAAGGGATTGTCGTCGCTCAAATGTTCAGCATTAGCAGTCAGTTTAGTCACTACAGGATTAGTCGTACTCCACTCTAAGGCATCAATTGTCGTGTAGCGTAGAGCTTCAGGGGAAACAAATGCCACCACCTCCGCACTCTGACGACGAAGAGTACGGGCAATTAAAGGCGCTTTCATGGCAGCAATACTACCCGTTACCAATAAAGCGATTCGTTTAGATTTTAAATGATTCGATTCTAAGGTTACTTCACGATCTCCTAGTGCCGATTCTGGTGGCGGCTCAAAATACCATTTGGTCATGCGTTGTGAATTAGCTTCGTTGAGATTCATTAGTTTTTAAGCTTTTAGCTATCAGCTTTTAGCTTTTAGCCTTTACTTTAAGAAGTGAAAATTAATTAGAATCGACTAACTAATCCGCTTTGCCTGTTTGAAACAAGCGACCAACGATTTCTTCAACAGGCGGATCGCTAACGTTTAAATCTTGCACTTGTAACTGTGAAAGAATGCGGGAGATGGTTGCAGTTAACTTTTCTCTGGGCACAATAAAGCGAACTTCTTGTCCTTGAATCGATTCAACTTCACCAAAACTAGCTAGTTCATCTGGTGATAGAGCCTGAGCCAACTCTACTCTAACTTGACGATAGGGAGCAAAACGGTCGAGTAAATCTTCTAGTAGGCCATCGTAGATTAATTTTCCTTGATGGATTAATAAAACGCGATCGCACAGAGCGGTAATATCTGCCATGTAGTGACTAGTGAGTAAAATAGTCGCCCCATAGCGTTGATTATACTCTTGGAGAAATTCCCTCACGGCTACTTGGGCATTAACATCTAAACCCAAAGTCGGCTCATCGAGAAACAATACCTGAGGGTGATGCAGCAGCGCCGCTAATAACTCTGCCTTCATCCTTTCCCCCAAAGATAGCTTACGCACAGGCTGCTGTAGCTTATCTTTGACATCTAGCATTGTAGCTAGCTCTTCCAGGCGCTGTTTAAAAACGCGATCAGGAATATTGTAAACAGCAGCATTGATCCTTAGGGAATCTAAAGCAGGTAAATCCCACAATAGCTGTTGCTTTTGACCCATTACCAAACTCATTTTGTGCAAAAACTGCGGTTGACGACGGAAGGGAACGTAATCTGCTACTCTAACCTCTCCCCCAGAGGGATGAATCAAACCCGTCAGCATTTTTAGGGTAGTTGTTTTCCCTGCACCATTGCCCCCTAAAAAGCCGACTACCTCTCCTGGCTGAATCTTAAAAGAGACGTTTTGTACCGCCTTGATTTCTCGGTAGGTACGGCGAAAGAAGTGGGTTAATGTGCCTTTTAATCCTGGCTGCTTGATTGCCACAGGATATATTTTACTTAGGTTATCAACGGCAATAATAGACACAATAAAGTTTTAATCCTGCACATTAGATTGTAGTTTATTGAGCTTAATTTGGGGTGCGATTAGGCTCCGCCTATGCTTCGCGATCGCCCAGTAGTAGTTTTAGATAACGCTCCTATTCATCGCAGTAAAGCTTTTCAGAAAAAGATTAGTGAATGGCGTAAGAGAGTGTTTGTAAATAAAAGATTAAGTAGAAAATTTTTCATTTCGAGCTAGCCTTTTAGACATTAAGTGAACCATTGCGATATAAATCAGCGATT
>JBJOPG010000369.1:0-3418 GCA_046050865.1 Cyanobacteriota bacterium | reverse complement strand
TAAGGAAATTGGTAAAGCAAGAAGAAAGAATAGCTATTTTTATCACGGAAGAGAGGTTAGTTCGCGTTCAGGGCTTAATCGTCGCGGTGACGAGCTAATGGACCTTAAGCCAGGAACGAGAGTGAAAATTACAACAGATACTCATTCTTCGTCTTTAGGAGACGATAACAGGCAAATTATGGTTTACGTCAAACAAGTTGATGTTAAAACCAAAGAAAAATATTTAATTTCTTTAGACAGTTTGATTTGCGCATTAAGTAACGATTCTTACGTTAAAGCAGTGCTTCCTCAAATCAAAGGTTTAGTCGGTGTTTTAGGTTTAACCAAAGAAGATTACCTACAACATATAGAACAGCTCTATGGCGTAAAAAGAACTGGACAACTGTGGCCCACAGAAATATTTGAAGTAGTTACTCATTTTCAAAATTTGTTCTACAGTGTATTAGACAAATGGGTAACAGTTTAAAGCAGATCTTCATTATTCGTTTCTAAATATGAGTATTGAAGAATGTGACTTAGATAAAGCAGTATAAAATTATTACAACAGCATTTATGTAAATACTATGGCTCAACTAGATATAACCAAAGCTAAAGCCGAACTATCTAAACTCTTAGATCTTGCTATCAAAGGAGAAGAAATTGTTATTACTCAAGATGACCAGCCAGTGGCTAAAATATCACCAATTCAACGACCCTTAAAAAGAGGTAGTGCTAAAGGTAAGATCTGGATGAGTAATGATTTCGACGAGCCTTTAGAAGACTTTAAGGAATACATGGAATGAATTTATTATTAGATACTCATGTATTTTTATGGTTTGTAAACGATCATCCGAAACTAAGCAACCACCTCAAAGATTTAATTGAGGACGATGATAATGTTAGTTATTTAAGTATGGCTAGTCTTTGGGAAATGTCGATTAAATTTAACTTAGGTAAATTAAGGCTAGACCCCAACTACGAAGAATTTGTTGAAAGAGAAGTAATCACAAGTAGTATAAAGTTACTAAAGATTGAATTAGAGCATCTCAAAATAAATGCTGCTTTGCCTTTCCATCATAGAGATCCCTTCGACCGTCTTATTATTGCACAAGCCGTAGTTGAAAATTTACCTATCATGTCTGTTGACTCGGCTTTTGATAAATACTCAGTCACTTTGATTAGTTAACTGTTTGGCTTCACTTTAAATTACTTATATTTACTACTGCTTACGCAGAATACAAGCGCAAAGAAGTAAATTTTGGGTTTTTATGCAACCAAGCACTCATCAAAAACAAGTAATTGACTGGTTACAGGCTGATTGCGAATCTAGAGATGCTGTAGTCAATTCTGTAGCTGGTTCGGGTAAAAGTACGCTACTCAAGCTGGCTGCTGATGCTATTTCGTCGAGTAATGTAAAAATTCAAGACTGTCTAGTTTTAGTTTTTAACAAGAAGAATAAAACTGCCTTAGTCAAAAAGCTAGACTCTCGTTGGCAATACTCCATTTCTACAGTTCATAGCGCGGGGTATCGGGTGTTAAAAAAATATCTTGGAGTCAGACGGCTAGAGGTAGAAGAATCCAAATATCGCTGTCTAGCTAAAAGTTTAGACTGGTTTAACGGCAGCTATCCTAAGCAAGCTAAGGTAGTTAGCTTAAGCAGTTTTCTCAAACTATTTGAATTCGTTCGGCTAACTTTATCTCCTCTAACCCCCCAAGCTTTGTCTAGTTTAATTAGTCATTACGCTTTAGACATTGACAAACAACATTTAGCCCAAATTAGTCAGAGAATTGACTATTTATTTAGAGTGGGCATGGATGCGGCTGCGAGTGAAGCTGTGATCGACCATACTGATATGCTCTGGCTGCCTGTAGTTTGGCAGGTTAACCAAACGCCTGGATTTAAATTTGCCCAGAGAGTTATGGTTGATGAAGCTCAGGATATGAGTCGCCTACAGCTTGAATTTGTTTTATCTCTGGCTCACGAAAGAGCCAAAATGCTATTTGTCGGCGATCCCGCTCAATCGATCAATGGATTTTGTGGGGCGGACACCGATAGTTTTAGTAATATTCAAGTAAGACTTCAGGCTCAAGAGTTTACCCTCCCAGTCTGCTACCGATGTCCCAAAATTCATATTGAACTGATTAACAAACTCTGTCCTGAAATTCCCATCGTACCCAGAGACAATGCTCCTCTAGGGAGTATTAAAGTGATTAAGGAAGTGGAACTGTGGGATGAGACCAAAGATAGTCGAATTAAGCCTGGGGACTTAGTGATTGCCAGGTGTACCAGTAGTTTAGTAGATCTTCATCTCAAGATGATAGTGAGAGGTATTCCCTGTAATTTAGTCGGCAGTTCTCTACAACAAGATTTACTGCATCTTTTAGAAGATATTGCCGAGCAGGCGGGATTTGAATATCAAAAGTTGGCTGAGTTTTCTCAGAGTTATTTGAAATTCAAACAGTCCATTTACGAGCAGAATGATAACGGGGCGATTTTACTGCTACAGCTAAAAGACCAAATTAAAGCAATCGAGGCGATTTATAATCATTTTCAGAGTAAGTCCTTGGCAGAATTGTCCTCAAATATTAAACAGTTGTTTGGCTCGGAAGATGATGAGGCAGTTTTGTTATCTACCGTTCATCGGGCCAAAGGCATGGAGAGCGAAAGAGTATATATAGCCGAACCTTTAACCCTACCCTTACTCTGGGAAGGTCAAAAAGAATGGCAAGAACAACAAGAGCAGAATTTACTTTACGTTGCCCTTTCTCGGAGCATCAAGGACTTATTTTTGATTGGAGATGCTTTTTGGTATGACCAGAAAACTGGTTCGATTATTGATAGCGATGAAAAACATGAGTCTGATCTCACTTCTGTTGGGGGTTCTAGTTTCACTGAGCTAGTTAAGCTAGCATCCTTAGAAGAACTAGAGCAATATATCAAGACAATTAGATCTGAGCAGGGTAAAAGAATTAGTCAGAGGTTTCAAAGGTTAGTTGAAGAAAGCTATTAGCTGAACGCAAAGCGGTTTAAGTGTCGCAAATCATTGGCTTGTCCCTAGCGGGAGTGCTAGGGGAAGTTTTTTGGTAATTAAATAAAAAATGAACGACTCAAAAAAGACAGGAGTTGAAATTGAACGTGGGAGACAACGAACCTGCGTCGCCGAGTCTAACCACGTTATTGTCAATCTGTCTGAGCTTTATCCCGATCTGGGTCAGGGAATGCCAGTTACCCCAAAACTCAGAACTTTATTGAGACAAATAAGTATGGGAATTGATGTTCAAAAAATAGTTGAACATAATCCTTATCTTGCCAGATTAATAACCGAATGCCAGTTACTTTTTCCTGAAGTGTTTAACAAGAAGTTGAATCAGAATTGGGATTATCAGGTTGCTTGGCAATTTGAGGGAGGGTGGCTCGAATCTTTGCTAGATCTAGTAG
>JBJOPG010000368.1:0-4765 GCA_046050865.1 Cyanobacteriota bacterium | reverse complement strand
ATCTCACGCAACTTTTTTTATAAATTTTACTCGTATAATTTAAGCTACCTAATCTACCTAATATATGCTCTGGAGAAAATACCGCAGGCGGTTTAGTCTCTGGTTACTTAGAGATAAACAGCAAGGGGAAACAAAGCACCATCAAACTCATCCCTGGTGGCAGGTAATGTGTTTGACAGGAGTTGATTACTTTTCCACCCTAGGTTATCAGCCTGGAATAGCCGCTTTGGCCGCAGGGGCATTATCGCCCATTGCAACTTTAATTTTAATTTTATTAACATTATTCGGCGCGTTACCCATCTATCGCCGAGTGGCCAGCCTTAGTCCAAAGGGGGAAGGCTCCATCGCCATGTTAGAGAATCTGATGAGTTGGTGGCAAGGCAAATTATTAGTTTTATTCTTACTGGGTTTTGTAGCGACAGATTTTATTATTACCATTACTCTCTCCGCTGCCGATGCAACAGCTCATATTGTTGAAAATCCTTTGATTCCAGAGTTTTTGCACGATAAAAACCTCAGTTTGACCTTGATTTTAATTGCCTTGCTCGGAGCTGTCTTTCTCAAAGGGTTTGAAGATGCGATCGCCATTGCTGTTTTTTTGGTAGTTACCTATTTATCATTAAACTTAGTTGTCATTAGTGTTGGCATCCATGAGGTATTACAAGATCTTTCAATTATTACCAATTGGCAAGATAGTCTTTTTCAAGCCCATGGCAATCCTTTAGTGATGATCGGCATTGCTGCCTTGTTGTTTCCGAAGTTAGCATTAGGACTGTCGGGGTTTGAAACAGGCGTAGCTGTAATGCCCTTGGTCAAAGGAAACTCTGGTGACACAGAAGCAGATCTTCGGGGAAGAATCCAGAATACTCATAATCTACTGACGGCAGCTGCCGTAACCAGAGTCATCATTATCTAGGCAATACTTTTGGCACTATCTACGACCTGAGTACCATCTCGATTCTCTGGTTTGCGGGGGCATCGGCAATGGCAGGGCTACTCAATATTGTGCCCCGCTATCTGCCCCGTTACGGCATGGCTCCGGATTGGGCGAGAAAAAGAAAACCTCTGGTCTTAGTATTCCTAGCGATTTCCTTTGCCGTCACAATTCTGTTTGATGCCAATGTCGATGCCCAAGGTGGTGCTTATGCTACAGGGGTATTAGTATTAATGAGTTCAGCTGCCTATGCTGTAACTCTTTCCGTTCGCGATGGGGCGAATTCCCCACTGCGCAATCGCAGTGGTCGAACCTCAAACAAATGGGGCGTGATCATCTTCAGTCTGATCACCTTGGTATTTATTTATACTACTATTGCTAACATCATTGAAAGACCAGATGGGGTCAAAATCGCCCTGTTTTTTATTGGCGCAATTGTTGCAACTTCTTTGATCTCTAGAGTCTGGCGATCGACGGAACTAAGAGTAGACCAAGTTGAATGGGACGATACTGCTAAAAGTTTTATCAGCGACGAAAGTCAACCGACGATTAGATTGATTGCCCATCGTCGGAACGCAGGAGACGAAGCAGAATATATCGCTAAAGAAAAAGAAGTGCGGATCGATAATCATCTTTCTCCTTCCGAGCCAATTTTATTTTTAGAAGTCAAGATTGCCGACGCTTCGGATTTTATCGAAACAGTCTATGTCACAGGAGTACAAATTGGTAATTGTCGTATTCTCTGTGCTCAAGGACCTGCTGTACCGAATGCTATTGCCGCGATCTTGCTCCAGATCAGAAACCGTACTAAAAAATTACCCCACGCTTACTTTGGTTGGGCTGAAGGCAATCCTGTGCAATACCTACTGAGATTTTTATTATTTGGCGAAGGAGATACGGCGATCGTAACTCGCGAAGTGTTGCGGAGGGCAGAACCTGACCCCGAACTGCGACCAGGAATTCACGTCGGGGGCTAACAAAAGATATATTTTTGGGAACCAAATCAAAGGGAAGAATGTAATAACATTTGATCTAACTAACAAAGCTAATTAATCGTAAAGTATGAAGGAATTAGCGATCGCCGCCTACGGTTTAACTAAAAGATTTGAAGGCTACATAGCAGTTAATGATCTTGATCTGGAAGTGAAGGCAGGGGAAGTATACGGTTTAATTGGCCCCAACGGTGCGGGCAAGACAACCTTAATCAGAATGTTGGCAGCGGCAGAAGAACCCACCAAAGGAGAAATATATCTCCATGGCGATCGCCTCCTGCGGGATGATTCAAATCATGGGTTGAAGCAACGTATTGGTTATCTGCCCGATGATTTTCCTCTCTATGACGATCTAACAGTAGTGGATTATCTAGATTATTTTGCTCGACTATATCGCTTAAAACTGCCAAGACGCGACCGTCGTATCCAGGAGGTATTAGAGTTAGTCCAGTTAGAAAATAAGCGTACCAGTCTTATTTCTAACCTTTCGCGGGGAATGAAGCAGCGTTTAAGTCTAGCTCGAACTATTATTCATGAACCCATCTTATTACTGCTAGATGAACCCGTTTCAGGTCTTGATCCCATTGCTCGACAGCAATTCCGGCAGATTATCAAAGTCTTACAGGAAGCAGGAATGACCATCCTCATTTCCTCCCATGTCCTCAGTGATTTAGCCGAACTCTGCACTTCCATTGGCATAATGGAGTTAGGCTTTTTAGTGGAAAGTACTTCTTTAAGGGAACTATATCAGAGGTTATCTAACCCACAAATTACTCTAGCTACTTTAGGTAAGATGGAGGAATTAAAACAGCAACTGAGTCAACATTCCTTAGTCAAGTCTTGGGAGATCATTGATCATCATCGTCTGAAGATTGACTTTCAGGGAGGAACCTCAGACTGTGCCGAACTATTGCGATCGCTTATCCTTGCAGATATTCCCATTACGGAATTTCATCCTAGCTCAGAAGATCTCGAAGGGATCTTTCTCAAACTAGGTCATCAACAGACTTCCTAGATAAATGGTAAACCAAGCTTATGAAATCAAACATCAGACTGCTTAGCGTCCCCAAATCCTTATGGCTAAGGCTTTTGGATAGTAATCCCCAGTTGTTTCGAGAGCTTCGCGGTAAGCTCAAAACTAGAAATGTCGTCATCGCCGCAGCGATCGCGGTCATGACTCAGTTTATGGCAGTTATCTTGCTCTTAGGACAGTTACCAAAGTTTCAATACTCAGGAGAATACTGTGGTCGCTATGGTATGGCTCTGATCTACCAAGAAAATATGTTCGGTGGTCAAGTTTGCTATGCACAGAATGCGGCGGGGGATTGGGTGATTAATTGGCAACTGTGGTGGTTGGATTTATTTATTATTCTTAGTCTAATTAGTATTTTTGCTTTGTTGGTCGGGGGTACCTATCTACTCATTGCCGACCTGGTTAAGGAAGAGGAAAGAGGCACCCTCAACTTTATTCGTTTGACTCCTCAATCCGCTAGCAGTGTTTTACTGGGCAAAATTCTGGGAGTACCAATTCTTCTTTATACAGCGATCGCTTTATTATTTCCCTTACATTTAGTCGCAGGGCTACAGTCCCATATTCCCTTAAATCTAATCCTGGCTTTCGACCTAACAGTCGTAGCTAGTTGTGCTTTTTACTATTCATTGACATTGTTATGGAGTTTGTTTGATGTGGGGGCATCAGGCTTAAAATCTTGGTTGGCTAGTAGTGTAATCGGATTTTGCCTATTGTTTTTAACGAAGCTACTGTTCGATGGTAACTTGAACTTTGATCACTTCTTAGCCTCTACTTTTATGTTCCATCCTGGGATAATTTTAAGCTACCTAATTGATGCTAGTCACTTGAGTTTCGGGACAACTGATTTTTTGACTACAGATGATTTAGCGAAACTATCTTTTTATGGACAAGCTCTTTGGACAAAGGCGGGGACGGGGATTAGCTTGATCTGCTTGAACTTTAGTTTGTGGACTTATTGGGGTTGGACAATCTTAAAACGTCGTTTTCATAATCCTGAGAGTACGATTCTCAGCAAAGTTCATAGCTACTGGCTAACAGCTTGGTTTACCATCATTACTCTGGGTTTTACCCTACAACAAGATACTCTTTATTTTCCAGGAGATCAGCCTAGCAATGCCACCTATCTGATCAGCAACAACTTTGTTTTTCTGCAAATTTGCTTGAGCTTATTTGGATTAGGTTTAATCTTTGCCCTCAGCCCTCACCGACAAACCCTATACGATTGGGCGCGGAGAATTAGTTTTGGGGGACAATAGCCCTTCCACCATCGCCATTGCCATTAATTTAGCGATCGCCATTACCTTTATCACTCCTTCCATTTGGCTCCTGCTAAACCAGAACAAACAAGCTGTTTTCTGGGGCTTGATTCTGAGTGGGACAAACATCTTGCTTTATGCCGTCATCGCGCAGTTGATCTTAACTAATAAAACTCGCCATCGAGGGATTTGGTCAATGGTAACCGTCGGTTCCATGATCGTCTTACCCCCCATATTTTTAGGGCTTGCTAAGATGAGCCTGCCACAATTTCCTCAAATTTGGCTGTTGAGTTTTATCCCGATTGAGGCAACACGATATGCTCCTGTTGGGGCGATCGCCTTTGCTCTCTTGGGACAATGGTTAGGGATTACAGTCATTGGGCTACAGATGGCTCGCAAACTGAAGCAAGCAGGAGCATCAGAAACCAAAATCTTAATGAGTCGAGTTAAGAGCTAAAAGCTAAAAGCTAAAAGCTAGGTCAAAGCCCTTTACAGTTATTGGAAATAATCTTTTTGAGGATTAAAACTAGCTCCAGTATGTTTAGTTAAC
>JBJOPG010000367.1:0-3443 GCA_046050865.1 Cyanobacteriota bacterium | reverse complement strand
TTGGCTAGGAAACTAGAAGCCCAACAGCAGCAATGCTATCTTGTTCCTCGTGACACCTTTGCCGATGAACCTCAAGCTTTTGCCGATTTAGTTCAACAAAACCCCACGGTGACAGGGATTATCTATCTCTGGAGTTTGGATACTAGCGCCAACTGGCAAGAGTGCCAAAGTTATTTATATCTAGTCCAGGCTGTAATTCAAGCTGCCCCTCAGCCCTCATTGTGGTTTGTTACTCGTAATGCCCAACCTGTAAACACCTATCAACTTACCCCAGAAATTAGAAATTCTTGTCTTTGGGGAATGCAAAAAGCGATCGCCTTAGAACATCCCGATTTAAAATGCATTGGCATAGATGTCGATGGTGTTGATCAGGCAGCAGCCTATGTTTTTCAGGAAATTTGCCAATCAGGAATTGAACAGGTTGCCTATCGAAATTCGCAACGTTATGTCAGTAGATTAGCCAGAATCGAAAATGTCGTAGGGGCGAAGGGTGAAGCACTTGCGGTGGACAGGTATCCTGGCATAAGCCCTAAAGGACTAGCTGCGCGTCGCAAAGTGCTGAACCCGAAGGGCTCTTCGCCCATTGGTCAATCGCCAATATGTGGAAAAGAGAAAGCAGGAAATTTACAGCTACATATAAACAATGCAGGAAATTTAGATAGCTTGCAATGGCAATCAGTTAACCGCAGACAACCGCAAGCTAATGAAATCGAAATTGAAGTTAAAGCCACGGGATTGAATTTCCGTGATGTGATGGTAGCTTTGGATTTATACCCCGATGCCACCAGATTCCTCGGCTTAGAATGTTCGGGGGTAGTCATCTCCGTCGGTAGTGCAGTAACCAACTTTAAGCCTGGGGATGAAGTAATGGCGATCGCTCACCAGAGCTTTAGTCAATACCTGCTGGTGGACGCTCGATTAGCTATTCATAAACCAGCATCGGTGAGTTTGCTTGAAGCAGCAACTATTCCCGTAACTTTCCTCACGGCTTATTACACCCTGGTTTATCTAGCAAAACTCCAGCCAGGGGAAAAAGTGTTAATTCACGCGGCAGCAGGGGGAGTTGGTTTAGCGGCCATTCAAATCGCTCAACAGATCGGCGCGGAAATATACGCCACCGCATCGATGGCTAAATGGTCATTGCTGGAGTCCCTGGGAGTAAAACAGATTATGAATTCCCGTAGTCTTGATTTTGCAGCAAAAATCATGGTGGCAACTGCTGGCAAAGGAATTGATGTCGTCTTAAATTCTCTCTCAGGGGAGTTCATTCCTCAGAGTTTGGCGGTATTAAATGACCAGGGGCGTTTTATCGAAATCGGCAAACAGGGTATTTGGTCGTCGGTTCAGGTGGCACAAGTAGCACCAAGTATTAACTACGCCGTTGTTGATCTCTGGCAGATTACCCAAGACCACCCTGAATTAATCCAGCAAATGCTGGGGGAATTGCACAGTAAACTGCATAAACGATCGCAATTTAGTTCTGAAATATTAAAACCCTTACCCTACAGTGTCTTTACTAGAGAGCAAACTATTGAAGCTTTTCGCTATATGCAGCAGGGGAAACACCAAGGAAAAATTATCATTGCCCAAGAATCTTTTAAAGATCAGGGCAAACACCCTAAAGGATATGCGAAGCGGTATGGTTTACCATTAGCTAGCGCGTCGCCGTTTGCCCCTACCCATAATACATTTACGGGGACATACCTCATTACAGGGGGCATGGGGGCAATTGGTTTACAGGTAGCCCAATGGTTGGTAACGATGGGGGTAACTAATCTAGTTTTACTGGGACGGAATGATGTTAAACCAGAATTAAAAGACAAGCTGCAAAAATTACAAGACAGCGCCGAAGTTAAACTTATTAAAGCTGATGTCATTAGTACAAACCAACTATCTCGGATTTTAAAACAAATTGAATCAGAGTTGCCACCACTACGGGGAGTTGTTCATTGTGCAGGGGTGATCAGCGATCGCACTATTGCCCAACAAGATTGGCAAAGCTTTCAGGAGGTTCTCGCCCCCAAAGTACAAGGAGCCTGGAATCTACACCTTTTAACCCAAAAATACGATTTAGAAAACTTTATCCTGTTTTCTTCTGCCAGTTCTCTGATTGGTTCGGCAGGACAAGTTAATTATTGCGCAGCTAATGCTTTTCTCGATACTTTGGCTCATGGTCGCCGTAGTCAAGGATTACCAGCGATCGCCATTAACTGGAGTGCTTGGGAACAGACTGGATTAGCGGCTAACGCTAGTATCACCGAAAGTTTGCAACAACAGGGTATTGGCTCCATTCAACCAGAGCAGGGCATTGCTATCTTGGAACAATTGCTATTAGATGCGCCTCCCCAGGTGGGGGTCATACCGATTGATTGGGAGCTGTGGCAACAAAATAATCTTGTTACGCCTTATTATGAAGAACTGGTTATGGCTAATGTGCCACGAGTAAATATCAGCAATAGTAACGATGCTCAACAACAATTAATTACAGCTTTTCCTGAACAAAGAGAGTCTTTGTTGATTACCCAAATAAGTCAGCAAGTGGCAAGTATATTAGGGATTAAAGATTTAAGTGAGATTGATTTAGCATCGGGTTTTTCCGAGTTGGGATTAGATTCTTTAGGCTCAGTAGAATTAAGAAACAAACTCCAGTCTAGTTATAGTCTCAAGCTCTCTCAAACTGTAATTTTTGACTATCCAAATATTGCAGCATTAACCGATTATTTATCATCTTTGTTATTCAATCCTGAGGCGAGCAAAAAAGAGCGAGATGCGGAGATAGATGATCATTCACTAGATATTGAGAATTTATCAGAATCTGAAGCAGAAGCTTTATTACTAGCAGAATTAAATAATTTTGATTAGCGATCGCCCTAGAGAAATCCTAAAGGGAAAAAGCAAGTCAAGTGTCTAATTAATTTTGTTTAGGTACTTAATTAACGACCGACAACTAAATGTATCTTTCTGATGTAGCTACTGCAAAGATTAAGCAAAGTTCATCCTCTTACGAAATACCTGTGAAATAATCAAACAAGTAATAACAGATTCTCTGTTTCTTCAGTAGAGACTAATCCGTTATTACTATCAACTCGGTAATATAGTTGAGGGAAGCCCACAGCAATGATGGTGCTTCTTTTTCTTTTTTGGAGATTTAGATTGCACTGGCTCTTTTATTTGTGACGCCAAGCTAATCCTTTGTTATAGTCAGCCAGAGCTAAATCTGGTTCATATTAAGATAATTATTAACTATTCTTCCACGTGCCATGAAAACTAGGGGGAATGACAGAAGGTAAAGCCAAACGACAGACAGGCGGTTCACCAAGGCGATCGCTTTGATAAATTCGGACTTCGCTACTATTGGTATTACCATCAAACACTACTGTTAATAACCAACCCTGTTCAGGATCATCCTTGCCAGGAACGAGTATTGGTTCAGAAGGATAACA
>JBJOPG010000366.1:0-3446 GCA_046050865.1 Cyanobacteriota bacterium | reverse complement strand
TTTAATTCCTCAATCAAATCTACTATGGCTTGTTGAGTTGAAATATCCAACTGGGAAATATCTTGAGTTATTTGTTCTACTGGTTTGACAGTATTCATTGTGATTAGTGTTAACTATACTCTTTTTATTTTACAATATTGTGCAAATTGGTAAAGTAAGTTGTCTGATGGAGAGAACGCTACTTTAATATGATGTTCAATGTGCAAAAATTTTGCACCTTTTATCGGCTAAGGGCGATCGATAATCTCCAAGGAGTGAGAGAATAATTAAGAAACTCTAAAAAACCACTCATGAGCTATCTGCTATATTCCCAAGCAGAACAGTTAAAGCTCCCCCAACCAGTCCCAGTTACTCTTCATCCCGCCGCAGTTTACCTCAGTTCGCTCTCTGAAGGGTCACGTCGCTCAATGCTGTCTTCTCTCAACGCGATCGCTCGCTTATTAACAGAGAGCCAATGCGATGCTTTTTCTCTTGATTGGTCAAAGTTACGCTACCACCACACCGCAGCAGTTAGAACCGCCCTCAAACAAAGGCTTGCTCCAACTACCACTAATAAGATGTTAGTTGCTTTGCGTCAAGTACTAACGGTCGCCTATCGTTTGGATTTAATTGAGGCATCTGATTATCATAAAGCCGTCGATCTTCCTAATGTTAAAGGAACGGGTCAACTCAGAGGTCGCGCTTTAACTACTAGAGAAATAGAAAGTCTGATTGAATGTTGCTACGAGCAAGGAGGCGCGATCGCTATTCGAGATGCTGCGGTGATTGCCATTCTGCGTTGTGGTGGTATTAGGCGACAGGAAATAGTTCAACTGAATCTTGATGATTTAGATTTAGCAACGGGAGAATTAACCATCCGTCGGGGAAAAGGAGGTAAATTTCGGCTCGTTTATCTAACTAAAGAAGCTATAGGCATGATTGAAGATTGGTTAAAAGTTAGGGGAGATACATCAGGAGCATTAATCTGTCCCGTCAATAAAGGCGGAAAAGTGATCTTACGTCATTTTGCTTCTGATGGAGATGGGATATACAAGTTAGTCAAAGCTAGAGCCATCAGTGCAGGAGTCAAACATTTTTCTCCCCATGATTTCAGGCGGACTTTTTGTAGCGATCTTTTGGCAGAGGGTGAAGATGTGTTTACGGTGCAGGAATTAGCAGGTCATGCTTCTCCTGCTACTACTGCTAAATATGACCGTCGAGGCGAAGGCAGAAAACGCAAGGCAGTTAAGCGATTGAAGTTTAGATAAATAATCTTAAATGCCATAAAATTAGACTATCGGTTGAATCTTTTCAAATTTCTACATTTAAATAGCCATAATCTTCAACTCTCGGTAAAAATTCTAATGGTTTATCCATTGGCAATTTTTCTAAAAACACTACCAGTACCCACTTATCCATTTGGTCGAGAAATGCCATTGATGGCACAAAAATTGCTTCTACTATTGTCGTTTGTCGAATAAACTGAGCAGTAGCTCACTGAGCAGTAGCTCTAGCAATCTTTTTATCGAGAAAACAATTAGGAGCATCTTTGAGAGATAGTTCTTGCCAACCAAGGCGATCGCATAAATTAAGAGTATGATTTAGCTTAACCGTCATCTGATAGACTTTCCTGCGTTTAGTCTTAGCTGCAAGTTGTTTGGGGCGATCAAATTGGAAGTGGCGCGACCACTCTCCTGCTGCTACATCTACACTGCCTGCTAGATAAAGTGTTTGCTCTCCTTGAGTATTCCAACGATTATTTGCTGCCAATCCTGTATAACTAAAATCATAGACATCATAATTTCCATCGGGTAGATGTCGATAAGCTTCCCCCGACCAAGGTTCAATCAAATATGAGAGCATAAATTAGTAGCCTAATCCTTCATAGTCGGCAGCTAAAGCAGCTATTACTCGGTCGTACTCTCCCAAAGAGATAATGTCATAAGCTGTATGCCCATCAAATTCTTCTTGTGGGGTAAATATAAATTCTTCTACCCCTTGAGGCGTATAAACTTTCTGAGCTAGAGAAGCGATTTGTTTGAGTTTGGCTAAATGCTCCTTGGCTTTACTGCTGGGAGACGCATCGGTATTTTCCCATCGCCATAAGGTCTTGCAACTAACGTGCAGTAAATGGCTCATGCGTTCCTGAGACAGATGAAGTTGCCGTCTAATGGTTAACGGATTTAATATTTCGCTACTGAGAACCATAAGTTTTTCTATTTATTAAGCGGTATATTATTATCTTACTCAAGATATACCGTCATTTGTCCAGACACATTTAATTCTTGGCAGTTTACCAGTACCTCTTTGCCATAAGTATCTCTAATTTTGGCAACTATTCCAGTAGTTGCTTGTACAATCCATGTTCCCCTAGCTTTGAACCATTCAACTATTGACCCTGGTTGGATAATATTCTGAGCTTCTCTTTCAATTTTTATGTCCATCGACGGAGATAAATTATTATCTTTCCCTATAGTGGACACGGAATAAAAATTAGTATTCGGCTCTACTTGAGTTAAGGCACTATCTCTTCGCAACCAGGATTTAAAAATCTCTTCACGACCATCCTCGGGAGGCTCAAACAGATAAACCCTCTCACGCTGACCTCTTGACCCCAAACGACCGATACAGATAAGCTTGAGTCCTAAAAGACTGAGTAGTTTCTGAACTATTTTAATCGGAGTATCAGATTCAACGATGGTTAAACCCAGAAAAGTTTTAAGTTCCCTTTTATTAGCATGAGCTAATTCAGCAATCAATTCGAGATTGCGATCGCTCCCTCGATATTGAACTGAGGACGCGATGGGCGAGGACACCTCGCCCATTTCAGCCGTCCGTCCAGGTTTAAGTAAACCAATAATTAAAGTCTCTAATAATCGCAAAGGTGTAGATAATAAACTGCGATTGAAATCTGGCAGCCATAAACGGTTGTAATTAGATTTAGCGATCGCTCTGATTTGTCTTGAGTCTCGTTCAATTAAATAAGGTCTGCCAACGGTAAGGTAATAGTGGCAGAGTAATTGAGAATACCAGCCTTCATCATCTTTAGCGACTAATTCTTGGGTAATGGATATATCGCTACCATATCGCCTGACTAAGTTACCTTTATGTTCAATCCATCTTTCCTCTTTAGTCTTGGCTCGTTTATCTTTAAGCTTCTGATACTCTGAATCAGTAGGAACAGGTGCTTCAGCTACTTGGCTGCATTCTGCTTGATATTTAGTTTGAGCTACTTGTTTTAGTTGTGACTCTACTTCAACAGCGGAATTTTTGTCTTCTGCTTGGGGTTCGGCAGGGGCGGTAACAAAATGTCCCTCAGCAATCAAACCCTCAACAATTGAATGGCGATAGTTCTGCATAGTCAGGTTGATATAGCAGCCACGTTTAGCCCAAGTGTTTAAGGATTCTGGTTGGAAGTTAGTGTCGAGGTCAAGGTCTGATAAATTGGCATCAGCAGCTTGGAGAAA
>JBJOPG010000365.1:0-3451 GCA_046050865.1 Cyanobacteriota bacterium | reverse complement strand
AACAGCCCGAAATAAAGTATTTAGTCTGGACTACATTTGAGTCTCCATCCAACACTACCCCCTGTTTCTATTTTACCCAGTTAGGCGATCGCCGACTGTTCTCCATAGTGATCGCGGACAAGATAAATCAAGATCTATGCCAATTAACAACACCATCTTTACTATCGGGTCTTGCCATATCGCCAGGGATTATTCAAGGGGAAATTGTGGTGATTCCAGACCTAGCAGATTACGACGAAGCGATCGCCACTGGCTCAATTTTGGTGACGAAATTCATCGATCCTCAACACATTACTTTAATCAAACAGGTAACAGGAATTATTACCGAAGTGGGGGGCAAAAATAGCCACGCTGCCATAGTTGCCCGGGAATTACAAATCCCCGCCATTGCTAACGCCACCAATGCTACGCAAATTTTACATCATGGCGATCGCATTTTACTCAATGGTAATGATGGTCATATTTATCCCCCGACCAAAGCACATCCAGTCAGTTATCCTCCCCTCAAGGCGATTCTAGCTCCTAGCTATCCCCTTGCCACCAAGCTCATGGTTAATCTGGCTCAAGTTGAAAGTATTATCCATGTATCAAAACTGCCCATTGATGGGGTGGGATTATTGCGTTCAGAACTAATGTTGGCGGATTTATTAGCTTCTCAAGTTTTAGCTCAGTGGCAGGAATCTTTTCAAAGACAGTTTGTAGCTACTTTAAGCAATTGCCTACGTCAGTTTGGAGCCGCATTTGCTCCTCGCCCCATATTCTATCGCTCCCTCGATCTATATCCTCAAGATTCCCTCAATCCAGTGTTAGGCGATCGCGGCACCAGTCGCTATTTGTCAGATGCCATTTTGTTTAATCTAGAATTAGAAGCATTACAAACCGTGATCAGAGAAGGTCATCGTAATATCAATCTCATGCTCCCTTTTGTCCGCAGTCTTGAAGAATTCCAGTTTTGTCATGGTCGTCTGGAACAAGTGGGTTTAACTGCGCAAAATTCTTTTCAAGTTTGGCTCATGGCGGAAGTCCCTTCGGTGATTATGCTGCTCCCTGAATATATCCGTGCGGGAGTTCAAGGCATTGCTATTGGGACTAATGATCTAACTCAATTACTTTTAGGAGTAGATCGAGAACAATCCCAGTTTAGCGATCGCGGTTTAAACGCCAATCATCCAGCCATGCACAAGGCGATCGCCGATTTAATCAAGATTGCTCATGAGTACGATATTGAGTGTTGTATTTGCGGTCAAGCACCAGTAGAATACCCTGATTTAATTGATAAACTAGTCCAGTGGGGAATTGATGCCATTTCCGTTGAACCCGATGCTGTGGCTCAGACTTATAAAGCGATCGCCCGCGCCGAGAAAAGAATGCTTTTGGATCGAGTTCGGCGTTAGAAATATTATTTGAAAGCGATCACCTTGCCTAATTTCTAAACATAAATCAATCTTTTTTAGGTTGCAGAAGAATCAGGAGAAGATCTAGCGAAGCCGTCATTAGGAGCAATTCAGCCTGAAACCTTTGTAGAGCATAGCTTTCGCAACTAAAAATTTTAAAATATAGCGTTTGAATTAGTTAAACTTGTACAGCATTAAATTGTGATTACTTAATGATATGAATGAGGAAGTCTTTAGCGAAATTAAGAATGCCATGAGAGTTATTTCAATGCTTCAGCTGAGAGAAAAAACTTTTAGAGAAGAACTTGATTTTTTTAATTTGAAGTGTAAAATAGTATGTAAAGAATATTCAAGATCGTTATATGCTGGAGCTTTGAGACGTTTAGAACATGAAGTAGGTTTTTTGTGTGTTGATACTTACTCTCTATACCAAGGAATTAAAGAAAAGAAATCACTTTATTCTAAGATAATCAAACAAAATGGCAAATTGCTATCTAAGACAGATAAAACTCCAAGCGATAGGAACAATTATGAGTTTTTAGGTTGTTTCAACTCTGATGGAGAAATGCGACCGTTCACAATTGAAGAAAAAAATGATTTGATTGAAAAAATGGAAGAAGAGGCATACAAGTGTAAAGAAGCATTAAAAAAAGATTCTGGTATTACTTCTCATCAACATAGTGATTTAGATGAATGGATAAACAAAGTTTTGGACGATAAAATATTGTCTCAGCTTGAACAATACAGAAAGGAATTTGCCCATCGGCTTGATAGCCTCGATAACTTAAAGAGAGAGCTAGAAATTAGACAACCTCAAGATATTCAAGAAATGATCGATACTGTGTCAGTAGCACTAAATAGCTATTTCAAATGTTTTCAGAATATTTTAAATTACGCAAAATCTCAACATTACTTAGGTGTTAAAGGCTTAGAATATGATTCGCTATCTCGATTAAAGTTAGCAGATTCTATCCTTGAAAAAGAAAAACCGCAGGATGAAGAAGATCTTTCTACTTAATGATCGCTCTCTCTCTGGCTATTATTAATTATCTTTTGACTTATTCAATAGAAACTTCGCTGATCTGCCCTGCTTCTACTGCCAGGACTTGAGAATCTTTAATCCAATCATGATTAAAAGTGTCGATATGAGTGGTAGTAATAATGGTTTGAAAGCGATCGCCGATTACTTCTAAGAGTTGTTTCTGGCGGCTGGGGTCGAGTTCAGCTAGCACATCATCTAATAGCAGCAGAGGCGGTTCCCCTACTACTTCTTCAATCAGCTTCAGTTCTGCCAGTTTTAAGGCTAAGACGAGGGTTCGCTGTTGTCCTTGAGAGCCATAGTAACGAGCGGGGGTTTGGTTGATCACAAACTCGATTTCGTCCCGGTGAGTGCCGACCATTGTTTTGCCCTGATACTGCTCTACCATCTGGCGGTCTTTAATTTTAGCCAAGAAAGCCTGTTGCACCACCAGAGGTTCGTCTTCTAACCACTTAACATTAGGCAGATAGTTGACCTCTAAGCGTTCTGTTTCGCCACTAATCCGCTGGTGCCAAGATTCAGCAATGGGAGCAAGTCTGGCTATTACCCTGGCACGTCGACGTGTCACTCTTGAACCTGCGGCTGCTAGTTGTTCGTCCCACAATCTCAGCTGTGGTTCCAATGCCCCCAGTTCGATAGATTCGTTTTCTTGTCTGATGGTACGAATTTTTTTGAGCAAGGCATTACGCTGTTTCAGCACCTGGTTATACTGCTGTAAAATACTGGCATAGACTGGTTCTAGTTGAATCAACAAGCCATCAAGCCAACTACGTCGAGCATCAGGAGCACCACGCACCAGGTCTAAATCTAGGCTAGAAAACTGAACGGCATTAAGTACTCCCAAAAAGTCTAGCTGACGGCGTAAATTTTCCTGGTTGATGGCTACGGTACGCCTTCCTTGTTTACGAAACACTATCTTTAGTTCACTAGTGCCATAGGCTCGTTCAATGGTTGCTTCAACCTGTCCCGTGGTGGCAGAATCCAAAACCAATTCGCGATCGCGACTGGTACGATGACT
>JBJOPG010000364.1:0-3454 GCA_046050865.1 Cyanobacteriota bacterium | reverse complement strand
TACGCTGTTTCTGAATTCACCCCAAGAATATACTGGGGGGGAATTAACCATTGAAGGAGTGCAAGAAGAGCAAAGCTATAAACTAGAGGCGGGTTCAGCGATTGTTTACCCTTCCACTACTTTGCATCGGGTAAACCCTGTTACCCAGGGTACGAGGTTGGTGGCAGTCGGTTGGGTACAGAGCCTGATTCGGAATGGAAGCGATCGCGAACTTCTATTTGATCTAGAAACAGCAAGTCGGTCGATCTTTGCGAAGTCGGGTAAGACTCCAGAGTTTGACTTGATCTCGAAAAGTATTGCGAATTTACTCCGTAAGTGGGCGGAAGTTTAAAGGCAAAGGATCTGATCTATATTGAAGTTCGAGGGTGTTCACAGCATCTTCAGTGAATGTCATTGAACTTCATTTAAATAGTTTGAATCGTATTTATCCCTCCTTACTTGCTCCTTAATCTATGTCTCATCCTCTCTACGTAGCTTTTGTATGGCATCAACATCAACCTCTATATAAGTCTAGGGAAGCGGACTCCGATGCTTGGGGACGGTATCGTTTACCTTGGGTAAGATTACACGGGACGAAGGATTATTTAGATCTCGTCTTGATGCTAGAACGTTATCCTAAACTTCATCAGACGGTCAATCTAGTACCTTCTTTGATGTTGCAACTAGAAGACTATGGTTCAGGGGAAGCAATGGACCCGTACTTGGCTTTGGCTTTAACTCCCGAAGCGCAATTAAAAATTGCCGACAAGCAATATATCATCAAACATTTCTTTGATGGTTATTTTCATACTCTGGTGGAACCCCATCCCCGTTATGCTCAACTGTATCATCAGCGTCAGGATAAAGGTGCGGCTTGGTGTTTAGAATATTGGACAGAACAAGACTATAGCGATTTGTTAGCTTGGCATAATTTAGCCTGGATTGATCCCCTATTTTGGGATGATCCAGAGATTGCTATTTGGCTTAAGCAGGGTAAAGATTTTACTTTAAGCGATCGCCAAAGAATCTATTCTAAACAACGGTCAATTATTCAGCGGATTATTCCGCAACATAAAAAAATGCAGGATGCTGGGCAGTTGGAGATTATGACTACTCCCTACACTCACCCAATCTTGCCCTTACTGGCGGATACCGATGCGGGACGAGTGGCAGTGCCCAATATGTCTTTACCTCACAACCGTTTTCAGTGGACAGAGGATATTCCCCGTCATTTAAGTATTGCCTGGGAAATGTACATCGATCGCTTTGAACAGGAACCCCTTGGTTTATGGCCTTCAGAACAGTCTGTTAGCCCCATAATTCTTCCCTATATTAGTCAACAAGGTTTTAAGTGGATTTGTTCCGATGAAGCGGTATTAGGTCATAGTATTAAGCATTTTTTCCATCGTGACGAGGCAGGTAACGTTTTTGAACCTGAGTTACTTTATCGTCCCTATCGACTAGAAACCGACCATGGAGATCTGGCGATCGTCTTCCGTGATCACCGACTATCGGATCTCATTGGCTTTACCTACAGTGGGATGAATCCCCGCCATGCTGCCGCAGATCTGATCGGACATCTAGAAGCGATCGCCCGTTCGTTAAAATCTCATCAGGATCACCCCGATACCGCCCTGGAAAAACCTTGGTTAGTAACCATTGCCCTAGATGGCGAAAACTGTTGGGAATATTATCCCCGTGACGGGATTCCCTTTTTAGAGGCTTTATATGAAAGATTGAGCCGCGACGAAGATATCAAACTGGTAACGGTCAAAGAATTTATTCAGCAGTTTCCCCCGACAGCAACCATTCCCTCTCAACAATTACACAGTGGCTCTTGGGTAGATGGGAGCTTTACCACCTGGATTGGCGATCCTGTGAAAAACCGTGCTTGGGATCTGTTGACCGCCGCCCGAGAAACCCTCGCTAGACACCCAGAGGCAACGGAAGAATCAAACCCTGAGGTGTGGGAAGCCTTATATGCTGCGGAGGGTTCAGACTGGTTTTGGTGGTTTGGCGAAGGACATTCTTCTAATCAAGATGAAATGTTTGACCAGCTATTCCGCGAACATATCGCCGCCATCTATCATGCCCTGAATGAGCCTGTACCCAAAGAAATCTATCAACCTGTAGATAAACATGAAATAAAAGGCGATCGCCTACCCCAAAGCTTTATTCATCCAATTATTAACGGTGTTGGGGATGAACAAGATTGGGATCGGGCAGGAAGAATTGAAGTGGGAGGTGCCAGGGGGACAATGCATCGTAGCAGTGCTGTCCAAAGGTTATTTTATGGCTTAGATCACCGCAATTTTTATCTCCGTCTAGACTTTAAAACAGGGGTGAAGCCAGGTAAAGATATTCCTGGAGAATTACATCTACTTTGGTACTATCCTGGGATGACAAATCATAATAGTCCCGCTCCCATCGCTCTTTTGCCTGACGAAGCTCCTCTCAATTATCATTTTCACCATCATCTAGGGATTAACTTAGTCACCGAATCAGTGTGGCTACAAGAGTCCCATAGCCATGGTCAATGGCACATTCGCGCCTGTCGCGCCGAGGCAGCTTTTGAACAATGTTTAGAAATTGCGGTTCCTTGGGCTGATTTGCACATCGAACCAGATGATTCTCTGGAAATTCTAGCGATATTTGCTGATCATGGTGAATTTCACAGTTTTGTTCCCGAAAACAAGTTCATTCGACTACAAGCACCTTAGTAACTTTCAAGAAACAAATTAATCTGCTTAGGCGGGGAAAGGGGAAAAGGGAAAAGGGAAAAGGGGTCAGTGTTCTTGATGATTTTTGATTTGTGGAATTTTGTTTAGCTTTTTCGTCTTTGTTACCGAGAAACGGAAAAATTAGAGGGTAGATCGATATTTAAGTCTAAATCAATAATGCCAGAGAGAAAACGGATTGGTATTCTGACCAGTGGTGGGGATTGTGCGGGATTGAATGCGGTAATTCGGGCGGTAACTCGCTGTGCCGTAGACATATATGGTTGGGAGGTATTAGGAATTTGCAAGGCAACTCATGGCTTGATGTCCCGACCTCCTGAAGCTATCCCTTTAGATATTACGCAGGTTGATCGTCTTCTGACCATGGGGGGAACTATTTTAGGTACTACTAATAAAGGAGATCCCTTTGCTTTTCCAATGTCTGATGGTCAATTACGCGATCGCTCTCACGAGATTATTGAAGGCTATCAACAGCTAGATTTAGATGCGCTGATTGGGATTGGGGGAGATGGGAGTTTAGCTATTTTAAGAAAATTGGCTCAGCAGGGGGGAATTAACCTGGTGGGTATTCCTAAAACCATTGATAATGACGTAGGCATTACCGAACGCTCGATTGGTTTTGATACGGCGGTGAATATTGCCACAGAAGCGATTGATCGCCTCCATTTTACTGCTGCCAGTCATAGCCGAGTAATGATCCTCGAAGTCATGGGGCGGGATGCAGGACATATTGCTCT
>JBJOPG010000363.1:0-4495 GCA_046050865.1 Cyanobacteriota bacterium | reverse complement strand
GTCAAAGAGAATGATAAAAGTACGTCCCGACTGAGCCAAAGGTAATAAATCAGGATGTAATTCCTTGGCTTCACTCTTGGCTCTTCCGCCCCAAATACCAGGCAGAGAAATAGCAGCATAACCTTGAGAAAGCAGTGACCCCGCTTTTTTCTCTCCTTCAGTTAAAACTACGGGAATTTCAGGATTGTCTTTAACCCACGACCAGAAGTTAACGGGTTGTTTTCTAGCACTTAAACGCAGAGCCAGAGGAGAGTGATAGAGCTTGATCCCGTAACGGGCGGCTACTTGATGCCAAAGATGTAGCGGAACGCGGAAATAGGTAACTCGGTTGGGGGTTTTGGGTGGAGATTCGTATTTAACTAATTTGCCATTGCTGCCAGTACGAGGGGCATCAGGTTTAAAGCGACCCCAAGCCATGACATCGATCCAGTTAGTTTCAGGGTCGAGTCCTGCAATATACCAGCCACCATGCTCAAGATGTTGATAGCGTTGGAGTAATTTATCGCGGAGTCGGCCGTCGTTACGACGATCTTGGTCGGGGAGAGCGTAGAGGAGATAATCGTAAGTTGTCAGCCCTGACAGGGAGGTGACGTTGAGAGCTGTTAACTTTTTATCGACTGAGCTGTCCCCCCATTCGGTTAAGTGATGGGGTTGAATGAAATGTGAATTATTTAAACCGAATGGCTCGATCATAAAGCCCTTTATCCCTTCTCTAGTGGGTTCCGTGCTTCATAATGCCAGATTAATTAAAGTGCTTTTTAAAAGTGGATTAGTCTTATCAGACTAATAAGGAGTGTTAGCAAAGCTGAAATACTTGATATACATGGGTTTGAAAAATGAGTGGTCGGGGGATACTAGAGGTTTGGTCGGGGGATACTAGAGTTTTGGTCGGGGGATACTAGAGTTTTTGTTAGCACAGTCAAACGTTTACATGGCAATGCTTAAGGTCTATTTTTTAGAACTTTTTTTTTGCTAACACGGTGCTAACAACTTGTTAACAGTTCTTCTGACGGAGTTCGCTTACCTTTTTCCCAATAGCCAATTAGTGCATTGCTGACCCCTAGCCAACCTGCTAGCTTTCTCTGACTCCAGCCTTTGGCATTTCTACCTTTTCGGATTTGGTCGCTGGTTATTCCAGTCACAGCTACTATTTTCTTCTTCTGTTTTGAAGAAGGTAGCTTAGGCTTGACTTTGGCTGCTAGCAACTCTGGTATTGGTTGTGGAGGCTGAATAGTTATCTTGGCTTGTAACAACCATTCGATAATTTTAATTTTTCTTGCCTCATTCGGCTTTTTTTCCTTACTTCCAGGCTGTAGCCATGAGGGGTAAGATTCATCAAACTGAATTTGCCACCTGAGATTCACTAGCAGTTTTAAGGCATTATCCCAGCGTTGTTTGAGGTCATATCCTTTACGCTTATCGCTACGGGCTGTATCAATGACAGTATGAGGCAGCAGATGTTTCAGCAAAGTTTCAACTCGATATTTTCCTGAAAGATGAACTCTACTGTCCATCGCTAGATGAATAGCCAATCTCAACGCTAGTTCGTCATGGTAGGGGTTGATTCTCAAGATATCTTGAGCTAGGTAGCCAAACTGATATAACGCTTCTTTTAGTTGGCTGCCAGCTTTATTGAGGAAACTATGAAAGATTAAACCAGGCTGTACCGTTATGTAGACTTCTTTTGGCTGTTCTACCTTTCCTTCTGAATTCTGCTCTCCTCTGCGGTCTACCACTACATTCCACATTCTTCCTGTAGGGGTGCTAGCATCAATTCCACCTTTTTTATTCCTGCCTTCAATCCAGACAGACTTAACTAACAAACAATCAAGAACAAATGCTGTTTTGGCAATTTCATTGAGCTTTTGATGAACTGGCAAATCGGTTCTTTTATCCCATCCTAAATACTTAATTACATCACTTGCTTTGAGGCTAAACTGGCTATTCCAAGGTCGATCCTGATTCATCGTGTGGGCAGCAAAAATCAAATGTAGTTTGACTGTATTAAAGCCAAACTTATCAATAATCTGCTCGGCTTGTTCTAACGGAAGTAGTTCAATATCGCCAGGGTTACTGATGTAGTGTTCAATGTAATTCTTGGAGTTGCCTTTAGCTTGATGTTTAAAATATGCAAATCCGTTTGAATCTTTACGCCATAAATCTGTCCTGAGTTGAGCTAAAGATGCGCTGCCAATTCCAGCGAAACTAGGAATAGGTAGAATGGCATTAGTTAATCTAGATTCAGTGATGGGGATAGGCTTATTTTCATTATCCTGTTTAAATCCTAGAATTTTATCCAAATCTTGTAGAGTAAGATGTGGTGAACCTAAACTTCTGGCAATATTGGGAACAAGCCATAGACAAATTCTTTGTAAAACAAGATAGACTTCATATTCTGGAAGCTCATATTCTAGAGTTGATGATTTGTAGCTACTGAAATACGGCAGAAGAGCATCCAAGCTATCTTCTGCTATTAGATTATCAACAGTTTCTGTTCCGAAATCATCCTTTATTTTTTCAATGCCTGGGATCGCAAGATAAACTAGTACTTCCTTAGCTATTTTTTCCCAGATTTGAGCCGATTCAAATTTTAGAGCTAAATATTGCTTTAAATGATTGATTATTTGCTCTGTTTTTTGATCATCGAGGTCTAACCTAACAAACGCCACATTCTCATCATCATTGAAAATTGACGTAAATGGTGGAAGCTTAAAATCTAATTTTTTTTGTGTTTGTTGAAGATGAATTTTAATCAGATTTTCATAGGATCTTATAAAACGGAAGGCTAACTGACGTGCTATGGAATTTAGTAAATTTGAATTCTCACGTAACCATAAAACAGTTTCTTCAATGTTTTGGCTGTCTAAATTTTTCTCAACGAACTTATATTGACAATAAAATTTCTTTGCATTAGTGATCAGTTGTTCTTCATCTTTATTTTCTAATTGGGAAACAGGGACTAAAAAGTCTTTTCCTATTTCTTCATCGACGATAGAAATATATTCCCTTTGCTCAGATTCTGCTAGCTCTTTCCAAAAACTTTTCGGATCAAACTTAAAGATGTCATCTTCTTGCTTGGGCATAGCTTTTTCAACCTCGCTGTTAATCAATCTATTCTTATGTTAAATTATACTTGTACAAAATCATGTCAGAATATGATTAATACATCAGCTTCAATTGCATATAGCAATGCCAGAAATGGTCTCGCATCTTTACTTGATCGAGTTGCCAAAAACTCAGAAATTGTGATTATCAATCGTCGAAATAAGCCAGATGTGGCTTTAATTAGCAAAGAAGAGCTAGATAGTTTACTGGAAACAGTTTACCTACTACGTTCTCCTGCTAATGCTAAAGAGCTATTCAAGGCCATAGAGGAATCCAAGCAAATGGATGATGCCACAGTTGAGCCTCAATCGATAAAAGACTTGTGCGAGGATTTGGGCATTGTCCGCAGAAAATAAAGTTTGGAGTCCCATTTTTACACCTACTTTTCGAGAACATCTTCTGTGGTGGGCAAAAAAGGACTCTGCCAACAGCGCGATTACACATGGCGACGCAGGTTCGCCGTGTCTCGCGCTCAAAATCAATAAAATCTTAGATTTGGTAGAGGTGGTTTGCGAGCAACCATTCAAAGGAATTGGTAAGCCAGAGCCTCTCAAATATCTCGATTCTAATGTTTGGTCGCGACGTATTAATCTAGAGCATCGTCTGGTATATCGCATCAAAGACAATCGGATTTATTTCCTGCAATGTCGCTACCATTACGATTAAGTCTGAACTGCTTTATTCTTGAAGTTAAAGAGAATCAGGATCTTCAATCCAAACAGTACATTTAGGATTATTAGTTTCAAAACAATGATCGATGCGATCAGTATTCCAGCTAATAATGTTACGCCCAAACTGCTCAATTTCTGTATTGTACTTTTGAAAAGTCAACAAGCCACCAAACAGAAAACAAGCCACTCCTACAATAACCAAAGCTGACAGAGGAGAATACCAATCAGCCAGCTTAAGCCACAAAGTCTTTTGCTGAAGTTTTTGGAGCGCGGAGTAAGAAGCATCAATTTGCTGGTGTGTCAGTTTAAACTCATTAGTCGTCTTGTTAACCCAGCCAATCAAAGCATTCATACTCTCGATATGTGACTGTTTGTCTGCCAAAGCTTCAGCGCGAAGAACCTTAACTTCTTCAATTAATTCCTCGTTTTGTCTTTTAGTCAGCTGTATCTGTTCTAAAGTTTCGCTATTAGCCTCGGCGATCGCACTGGTACTATCCATACCAACCTGCTTCATCTCGGCTAGATACTTATGGCTAACAGCCTCCATATTCGCCCTAATCGCCTCAGCCTGCTCCAGATTCGTCTGTTTGACCAAGGAAATAGAAGTAGCAATCTCAGATAAACTAGATGCACTCTGATTCTTCCATTCAGATAACAAAAGATTCAATTCTTCGGGAGCAGCTTCCAAGAAAACCCGCATCTGCCCAGTCAGAGCCAAA
>JBJOPG010000362.1:0-3499 GCA_046050865.1 Cyanobacteriota bacterium | reverse complement strand
TTTTTGTGACCCCTGCGACCAAGGACAATCACATCTGCTCGCCAATTTTTGGCTCGGTCAATAATTCCCAGATTACAGTTGCCAACATGACATTCATACTTGCAGTTAACCCCTCGCTCCTCTGCTTTTTCGGCGATCGCTTTGAGCCAATCACTGGCAATTTCGACTTCTGTTTGCAGACCTTGACGGCTCCAACTGTAACGTTCCCCTGATAAGTCAATATCATACAAGGTTCCCATCCCAATCCAGGGAGATACATCTTGCATCTGCCAATCAATAAAATGAACTAGCAACATTTCGGTTGTTTCTGGCTGAGCGACAGATAAAGCGGAATCTAAAACTGCCTTGGCTTCTGATGAACGATCTAAAGCGACTAATATTTTTTTGAACATGATTATTTCCTCGATGTTTAATTAATCATTTAATTAGCCACTCAATTAGCCAAAAAGATCGCTAATCGAATTAGTCATTAACGAATAGCCATGGGTTTCTAGCTCACATTCAACTAAATTCCATTCCCCTGGTGAAAAAAATTGGCTCAGACCGTAAATAGCCTGTTCACAATCTAGACTATGAAGATCAACTAAGTGACGGACTTCTTTTCTAATTTCTCTAAGAGAAGTATTTACTTTGATAGTCATGAGGTACCTCACTGGTTTATTCGTTCTCAAGGTTTTTAAAGCTCTTTTTAAAGCTCTTAAATTTCAGGGTAGAAAAAAAGCTTGAAGAACTTGTGAGGATTTTTAGTTATCAGGGAATAATTTAAGGGAAAATAAGTTAAGTATTTTGCTGCTGTAAGGCTATTGTAAGAAGAATTGATTATGGATAATATTTTAGCGGCGATCGATTTTTCAGACATCACCCCTAGGGTGGTTGATAAAGCAGCAGAAATTGCCCAAAGCTTTGGCAGTAAACTATGGTTGATACATATTGCGGCTCCCGATCCTGATTTTGTCGGTTATGGTTCGGGCCCCCAATGCGAACGAGACTGGCGTGCTAAAACTTTAAGACAAGAGCATCGATATCTTCAAGACAAGGCTCTAGAACTAGATCGATGTGGGATCGAGGTGACTCCTCTGCTAGTACAAGGGACAACTATTGAAACTATCCTTCATGAGGCTTCTAAACTAAAAGCAGATATGATTGCGATCGGTTCTCATGGTCATGGTGGATTGTACAAAACTCTAGTCGGCAGCGTCAGCGAGGGCATCATCCGTAAAGCGTTTTGTCCAGTACTTGTGATCCCTGCTCAAACAAAATAATTTAGGTAGATACAATAACAAAAACAGTTAAAATGTTCCCAACAGCACTACAAAGGTAAAGGAACAAACAACTATTAGGGTCACTCCCACAATTGCGAACCAAGGTTCATGATTGGTTTGGTCAAGATATTGGTTGACTTTTTGATCTTGTGGTTCAGGATGCCAAATCATCGGTTTCATAAATCATCCCTCCTAAGGTTTGAGATTAATAATCCAATATTGCATATTACAGTCCAAATATTGGGATTAGAAACAGCAACACCCAAGCCATACTAACCAAGTCATTTTCTCTAATAAAAATAGTATAAATTGAAGACTTACCAATAATACCTTCGGCACAGTATCTTCACTTTTTGCTACAGGAGAAAATATCAGCTTTCTGTTTGAGTGAAACTGTTTCTGCTGGACTAGACAGATATAAAGCGACAGATTTTAGATAAAACAGATTATTCACCCTCCACTAATTGGATACAGTTCAACCTGTGTTTTCTGTCAAAAGAAGCTATATAAGCCTCCATCTAAAGAATACTACTTTCTCTTTAAAAGAGAAGTAAATGACATACAAATTTACTTTTAAATGTTTTTAAGTGTTTTGTTATTTCCTTATAAAAATCCTCACAAAATCCTCATGTTTTGCCCTGATTTTTGCTGACAATTATCCGTATAATCAAATTTAAGACAGGAAGGAGAATCAATGTGCTTCGAGAAGCTTGATGTATTCTTTGACGGTCTGAGCAAAACCCATTTCTAGGGCTTCCGCCGTTAGAGCATGACCAATGGATACTTCCAGAATATTGGGAATAGTGCAGAATTTAGCCAAATTATCTAGGTTCAGGTCATGTCCTGCATTAACTCCCAACCCTAAGGACTGAGCTTTATGGGCAGCATCAGCAAACTGTTGCCAAACCGACTCTAAGTTTTGGTTTTCACGATAAGCAGTGGCATAGGGTTCGGTATAAAGTTCGATTCTTTCAGCACCAGTATCAGGAACCAGGCTAATCTGTTCTGGATCTGCATCCATAAATAGACTAACTCGACTACCTAAAGTATGTAATTCTTGAATGATGGGAATTAAACGTTCTTGATCTTTAGTCAAGTCCCAACCACTATCGGAAGTAAATGTGTCAGGAGTGTCGGGAACTAGGGTGCATTGAGTCGGCTTGACTTGACGTACAATCTCCATAAAAGACGCTTCTAGAGGATTGCCCTCAATGTTAAATTCAACCTTTTTTACTACGTTCACCAGATCATAAACGTCTCCTGGTCTAATATGTCTTTGATCGGGACGAGGATGCACCGTAATTCCTTTTGCCCCAGCATCAATACAAATTTGCGCCATTTTGGTAATGCTGGGAATACCAATATTACGGGTATTTCTGATTAATGCTACTTTATTGAGATTGACACTGAGATTAGTCATTTTTGAAGTTCGCCCTAAAGGATTAGCTCCTTACGTCCTAAAGGACGACGCGAAGCTAGTGCTTTAGCATACTGCTCCGCATATCGCGTCGAGTTCGGAGTTTGGAGTTTGGAGTTCGGAGTTTGCAGTTCAACTGCTTATTATAGTGGACTGGCTGGCTAGGATTGCTGACGAAAATTCAAAAATTTCAATACCTTAAAATTAAATGACACTTCTTATTTTGATGATTGCGGAGAACTTCCATTATTGCTTGTTTGATGAGTGACATAAGTTCTCAACACATCATTGATCAAGGTTTGATACCCTCTGATGTCTGGATGATTCTTAGCTGTTGTACGAAACCATTCCAAAGTATCGGTATCAACACGAATGGAAATTGCCTCTGTATTGGGCTGTCTCTTAACTAGTTTGGCATTTTTGAAGAATGCTTCATCTAATTCGGGAAGATCGGAAAAGTCAATGTCTTCATCAGACATTTCCACTAGTTTTTTTTCTCGTTCCTCTAAAGACATATCTGGATTAAATTGCTTGCTGCTCATATTCTTTCCTCTCTTGCTTACTGGCTTTTCTGGCAGAAATTAGTCTGATTATTCCATTCCTATCGGTATAGACCACTGGTGCAATGATTATTTTTTGCTGAGTTGTCAGCAGCAATTGTCCAATAGAAATTTCTCTGACTTCTCCATAACTAAAGCGATTATCTTCGTAGGTTAATAAATTACGTCTGATGTGAATTAAATCTTAGAAAGAAGTAGTAGATTGGAAAGTTTGAATATCAATTCCAAACTGAAGGCGGAGAAAAAGACGCAGTGTATGA
>JBJOPG010000361.1:0-3526 GCA_046050865.1 Cyanobacteriota bacterium | reverse complement strand
CATCCTTAGACGATTATAGACAATGGGATGGCAATCGGCGGTGTTCGTGCCAATTAAAAAAGCACAGTCCGTCAGCTCCAGATCGTCATAACAAGCTGGAGGCCCATCGGAGCCAAAGCTTTGAATATAACCTGCCACTGCTGATGACATGCAAAGACGGGAGTTAGCATCAAAGTTATTTGTTCCTAAACAACCTTTAAGTAGTTTTTGAGCAATGTAATAATCTTCTGTCTGAAACTGTCCCGAACCATACATACAGATGCCATCCGCTCCCTGAGTCTGGATCACCTGTTGCATTCGGCTGGTGATTCTCTCTAAAGCTTGATCCCAACTGACTCTGTGGAATTCTTGATCGAGGGAATCTCGCATCATCGGATACTTAAGACGATTTTTATCCAATGATTCTGCCACTGTTCCCCCTTTGACACAAACTTTACCCTTACTGGAAGGATGAGAGCGATCGCCACGAACTTGCCATAGAGGTTTTCCTTCACTATCTCTATTGGTAGCTTTGCCCGATTGGGCAGGAGGCAATACTTCTAACCCACAGCCAACGCCACAATAAGGACATAGGGTTTTTATTGGTTCGCTCATCCTTCTCTCCCAGTTAAATATTTGTTGAATATTTTGATAAATAAATAGTCTTGATAATTTGGTTAATTTAAATTTGATTAGTTATTGACATAGTATTTAATTAAACTAGTCTCTTCTGTGTCTTAAGAATCAAAAAGTGCCGAGAAAATCTAAAAGACATTCCCAGCACCAAATAACTGTGAGCTAAGAATAGGTTAAATCCTTTCCTGCTCTAGATTTAAGTCTGGGACAGCAACGTCATCTGCTTCCCTTTCATAATGAGCCGCAAAAGAGGCTTTTGGTTCTTGTAAGAAAAAGGCACAACAACTAGCACAGATTAGAGCCGCTACCCCCATCGTCCCGAACAAGCTTGAAGCATCAGTTAAACTAAAAATTGTCAGGAATACTACGCCACCGAAGTTACCATAAGCACCGACGTTACCAGAAATTTGTCCCGTAATTTCTTTTTTAATTAGAGGTACCATACCGTAGGTTGCACCACATCCAGCTTGGGCAAAATAAGCAGCAAGCATAGTTACAGCGATCGCAGCTGGAATCGACCAACTGGAGTTGATCCTGAATGCTAATAAATAACTAATTCCCGTTCCCAAAGCAACTAGGGTCATTGTCCATTTACGGGAACCCAATTTATCAGAAATCAAGCCACCACTAGGACGAGAGAATAAATTCATGACGGGATAAACCGAAGCGATCATCGCTGCTGCTACATGATCGAGAGTAAAAGTCTTCTCGAAAAATGCTGGTAACATCGAAACGACGGCTAATTCCGAACCAAATGTAGTGATATAGGCAAACTCTAATAAAGCTACTTGACGAAATTGGTAGCGTTGAGCAGGAGAGTAAACTTTAGTCCCCTGGACGACCTCCCGATTTACCTGCCAAGATTTATAAGACTGGTAAAGATAAAGTACCCCGAGAAAAGCCCAAATGCCGAACATTTGACCTTGGTTAAGTAAATGAAGCGCCGGTTGTGCTAAACGCCAAGCTAATAAACCGAGGGCGAAGATCAAACCGAAATTCATGATCAGCATCGCAAAAAAGCTTTTACGGCTAGTAACTTCCATGCCCCCACTTCGTCGAGGACGACGATATACTTGCCCATCTGGAGTATCTTGAGCATATTTTAGATAGACGAAGCCATACAAAGCGGCAATGACACCACTAAGGGCGATCGCACCACGCCAATTGCTCGCACCACCAGAGAGAAAAGCCGTTGCTAAACCCAGAGTTGGCAAAGAAAATTCGGCAGCAAATGCACCAAAATTACCCCAGCCACCGTAGATACCTTCAGCGATACCAATATCTTTGGGGGGAAACCATTCCGATACCATGCGAATACCGACCACAAACCCCGAACCGACGATCCCCATTAACAATCGACTAATTACCAAGTGGGTAAAGGTTTGGGAAAAAGCAGTGGCAAAACAAGGTATGGCGGCAAAAAACAGAATACAAGAAAAAGTAATTCTTGGTCCGAAGCGGTCTAGGATCATACCGATAATGATCCTGGCAGGAATTGTTAGCGCCAGATTACAAATTGCTAGGGTTTTAATTTGGTCTGGTGTTAGGCTAAGTTCTTTACCAATTGTAGTTGCGAAAGGAGCGAAATTAAACCAACAAACAAAGGTTAAAAAAAATGCTATCCACGTTATGTGGAGTATTTTATACTTTCCTTGAGTAGCTTTACTGATGAATTCTGTTAAAAACACTGGCGGTTCTTCCTGATGAATCTAAAACTACAATATTGGCATTGGCGAGACTGAAAAATTAAGTTAGACAGTATTAAATGACATTAATAACGTTAATATCTTGGCTTTTTTGCCTAAGATCTGATTGATTATTGATAATCTGTAATAGCTACCATCGGGCTTAACCTGTCTCTTGTTATTCTTTTACATCAAGCACAAGAAGTAAACCTTGTTCACCCTTCAATATGTATAGATGTATTGATCTCGATGCCATGATTGCATTGGAAAAAAGACTTTATCGTATATATTGCTACTAAAGTTAACCTCTACAGTAATTCCAATGTTTTTTTTGCATGACTAAGTTACTTTTCTTGCATAGCATGCTAATCAAATTAATTGATAATCTTGATCTTGTTTAACTTGTTTCGTTGAGGATTGCCGAGATACCAATGGTTTTTTTGAGCCAGGTTAGCTAAATTGAAATTATTGGGTGCTAATTGCCAGGGTTTTACTAGTTCATTAACTAAATTGTCCTGCTGTTGGCGGAAATAGTTTAGGGAACGACCATGGTTGATCAGGCTGAAGTAAACTTTTTCTTGGTTTGGGGCTGTGACTTGGGGATTATCCTTGAGAGGAATTACCCCCGCTAGGGCACTAACGTTATCCAGAGTTCCCGTTTTAATAGTTGTACCTTTGGGCAAGCCTCGATCCTTTACTGTCCCTACCAGATCTCTACCAGCAGTAGGAAATAAATCAGCAACGCTGTAGTTATATGATTGCAACAGGCGATCGCTCGCCATCAGCATTTGGCAAACTGCACGAGGGGATATTTTATTCTCTTCCCCTAAACCCGAACCATTGACTAACTTGATTTCGCCTGGGGGAAAGCCAGCTATTTTAGCTGAAGTTTCAGCAACCTGAGCTGCACCACCTACTAAATCCGCTAGCATTTGCGCCATCTCATTATTACTATAGATATTCATTTGTCGGAGGATTTCTGCCAAGGGCAATGAGCGATGATTAATCAGTAGTTGAACCTGGTCAGGCAGTTGGGTAATTCCTTGGACTTGTCCTTTGATGATGACTGTTGGTTGTTTTGTACCCACTGGCATCTTTAGATATTGCTGCGTAATTTCTGATGACCACAGATTACGATTTAATGCCTGTTGCAATAACTTGCCTGCGGTTACAGATGACGATTCAAAGTTCATATAAAACTTGTCTGTAACTAAAATATTGCCCTG
>JBJOPG010000360.1:0-3547 GCA_046050865.1 Cyanobacteriota bacterium | reverse complement strand
AACTTTCTTACCTGACATTCTCAATAATTCATCACCTGAAAATTCAAAACCAAGCAAGAGTGCTATTTGTGCAACTTCATCTGCTGTTGATGAAGCAAGTACCTCATTTTTAAGTGCAGGTTCAGACTGCATTTTCTTTAAAAATGCTTCGAGTTGATCTAAAGCCATATTTGAAACTCCTATTCCCGCTATGCAAGTGTTGCGAACTTGTTGATCAGACTTATAATAGACCATCTTAAATGCTCTACATTGAATATTCATGACCGCAAAATCTTAACCTCCACACTCCCAACTACATACTGTTCCTTCAAATACACGATCGCTCTCTCCAACTCACAATAACTAAACTTCAAACTACTCCCCACCAACTCAGCCGTAACCATCTGATTCGGCTCGACAGGAATCTTGACATCTTCAGGAAAATCTACCGTTAGTTCTCCAGTCAAGTAAATTTCAGCACCAGGATAAGTTTGTTGTAGTTCTTCAAGTTTAGCGATCGCTTCTTCATCATCAAAACTAATACTTCTTATCTCAGTCTTGGCAACCTGCCCAACTTCAGTACTTACTTTACTCGTAATAATCTGTTCACCAGTCTTATAAACACCTTTGCCGTCACTAACAATAAACTCATTACCTTCATTACCAATGATTAGATACTTGCCATCAGCACTAGTGCGATCGCTTGCCCAATAGCCTGTGATCCTCGCGTATACCTGATGAGTACTAGCATTTTGGTTATACAGTTCGACTACTCCATCTTTCAAGCCTAGATTCTGAGAGACTTTCTGAGTTATCCCCCCACCGTTAGCGAGATAAATTCCTAATGTTAGAAGGGCGATCGCTATTCCTAAAACCCACAATTCACCAGCCCCACCAGTTTTTAATCTGCGTCTCGGATTGCTAACACTAATTGCCCAGGCAGGATAAGGATAGAACAACTGTACGCCTTGCTTGGTAAAAGTATCGGAGAAACAGGAAAGCAGATGACCCAGAGGTAGAGCGATTGCACTCTTAATATCCCCTGAGAAATAGCCGATGCTGATTGATACAACTGCGATCGCAGCAGTGGCTAGTAGACAATGAGTAACTGAGCGATGAGGGAAACGATCCTCAATCCATGAACTAATCGGAAAGAAGATTTTACCAATGGTTGAAGTTGTAGTGTCTAGATCGGGAAGTTGAGAGCCAATAATAGCTAAACCCAAGGCTAAAGGGTTAGTAGTGCCGAGAATTAGGGATGTTCCCGATAGAGCGATCGCTGCGTGAGTAATTGCCATCATAAGCGGTAAAGGGTGGAGTTACTTTACCAGTTTGAGTTTGAAGAGAGCGATCGTCAGTTATTTGGCTCACAAAAGCTTCTGACCCCCATATTGCTCACAAAAGCTTCTGATACCCATATTGCTTAGAGGGCATTCAAGCAATTTTTTTCTTTCTTCTTCAGGAATATGATCTTGATCTCGATAGTATCCATGCTCTTGAATGTCCTCTTCAATTTTTTGAGCAATTTCAATATATTTATCCAAGTTTTCGATTGTAGCCAAACTTTCCATTGAAGTAGATAAATCTACCACTTGACGAACTCGTTCTTTATGAGAAATATCACCTGAAACGGTAAGTTCTAAAGTTTCATCATTGGTTTTTCCATGAGCAAAACTGTCTCTGATTTTAAAGCATTCCTTGGCAACTTGATAGTTTCTCGTTCCAAGATAGTTAGGTAAATTTACAGCTTCAAATAACATTTTATGCTGTTCCTTTCTGCATTTTTTTTTCTTTTCCCATTCATCCTTAAACATTACTTTCCCGAAGTGATTAATCATCGCTTCAATTGAAAAAGCTACAAAGATTACTCCAGTTATACAATGATGCTTAATTTGCCATTCTTCAGATGCTTGTGCTTGATGTGCCAAGCCTTGACAGTTTGTAGCAATACTAAAACAAGTATGAGCTGCTCTAGACTCAGAATCAACTGTAATCTCTACCATTTTCACTCCTTATAAAACATAAATAATTAAAATAAAAGCTTCTGTTCAGATACCTCTAATCACTGCCCTAACCTCTTCCTCGCTCCTCGAACATTCCCCAACTGCTTCAGTGCCATCGCCGACACCAAACAAACACCACCAGTAATATACAACCCTTTATTTCCCGTTCCCATTCCAATAAACCTAACCACTGCAAAACTAAACAGCATCGCAATAATCACGGGCATAATGACCACGTACTGAGTATGTTCTGGTTTATCCTGCTTTAGTCCCAGCTTCTCATTTCTGATAATCTTCCTAGCTAGCATCGGATTTCGTCCTGCCAATGGTTGTAGTTCGGCTAGTTTGGATTTACTAATTTCTAACCCCTGGCGTTGTGCTTCTGCTGCCATCACTAGACGAATATGGGCATCGCTCGGTAGCTCCAATTCAATCTCTAGCATCTCCAGAAAGATATCTCTGCCTGGATTAGCCACGGCAAAACAAACGATTTTTACACCAGCAGACATTAGGTCTTCAAGCCAATATCTGATACTGGTAGTCAGTCTTTTAGCTTCGGGAAGAATTAATAAAGTGTCCTCGCCACAGTTATCTAAAATCTCTTGTTTTATCGCATCAACGGTTAAATCCTTCTCCCCTGTCGGATCACCATTCTTGTTGTATTGGGTTTCCGTCGTCGGGATATCTAACTGCATGGCGATCGCCACAAAGAATTTCTTAATTGAACCTTTATAGGTAGCGATCGCGCTATTGAATTCCCCTGACATTGACTCATGGAGATCTAGGGCAAAGTTACCTTTACCCGTTCCCGCCTCACCTAATACCAGAACTGAATTCCCAGCAGCGATCGCTTTGACTACGTTGTTGAAGATATCACTATCTTTGAAACTTACCCTTCCACTTGTGCCTGTGTCTTCTGACTGCGGTGTTGGGCTAGAAGTTGGTGAGCGATCGCTGCTGGCGTGAACTTTGGGTTAGCCACCTCACGGGCAATATTTACCTTCTCTTGTAAGTCAGGAGACAAATCATCAAAGCTCATTTGACTGGCAAGCTGGATTTTAATCAAGTCCTTCATCGCCATGCCACGAGCAGCTAATTCTTCTGCTTCTCTAACAATTCGTGAATCAAGATTAGCTGTTGGTTCTTGGCGATTAATGTAGATCTCATTTTCGGCTTCGCTACTATCAGAAACTAGTTCATTACTATCATCAACCATAACGATTGAATTATTCTCAAAACCGTTCCGCTTTCCTGTCTCAATAACGTGATTTCTTAAAGCCCTAATTTCGTCGGCTTGCTCTTTTGTAAGGTAAACTCTACCTTCAGAATCAGTGTCAACAACTAAGTTTAAATAGTCAACATCCTTATAATAAGCATCCTTTTTTATACCTAATTCTTTTTGTAGCTCGTCTGGTCTAATGGAATTTTCAGGTGCAGAATTCTGGGTCATAGTAGCAAATAATTGGTAAAAAACTTTTTTTCTTATGTCCATAATATGAAACCTTATTACAAATTTTTATGACCGACATCACAGAATTCGCTACCGAACCCCAGAAACGCCCCTC
>JBJOPG010000359.1:0-4899 GCA_046050865.1 Cyanobacteriota bacterium | reverse complement strand
GGGATGGTGACTTAAATTTCTCTCTAGTTCTAACTGTTCGACTACTTTACTAAAGGGTAGATCTTGATGCGCATAGGCATCTAATGTAACTTGTCGAACTTGCTGTAGTAAAGCAGCAAAACTAGGTTGGTTAGCTAAATTAAGGCGCAAAGCTAGGGTATTGGCAAAGAACCCAATTAAAGATTCAACTTCGCGGTAATTACGATTAGCAATGGGAGAACCAATGACAATATCTTCCTGACGACTATAGCGGTGCATCAACACCCCAAATGCTGCCAACACGGTCATATACAAAGTCGTACCCGATCGCTGGGAGAGAGTTTGCAGTTTTGCGGTCAACTCCTGAGAAAATTGAAACGACTGACTATTACCGGCAAAGGTTTGTTTAGCTGAACGGGGGCGGTCTAGGGGAAGTTCTAAGGTGGGAGGAATTCCTGCCAACTGATTTTGCCAATATTCTAGTTGGGGAGCTAAAGTTAGATCGTTAAAATGCTCCCGTTGCCAAAGGGCAAAATCGGCATATTGAATCGGTAAAGGTTTTAATTCTGCCTTGGTTTGAGCCATCAAAGCTCGATAGAACGTCCAAAGTTCGTCAACCAGCATATTCATCGACCAGCCATCGGCGACAATGTGATGAACTGTCAACAGAAGTACGTGGCTGTTGTCTTCTAAATAAAGTAATTTAGCTCGAATTAGAGGAGCTTGAGTTAGCTCAAAAGATAGTTGCGCTTCTTCTTGGGCTAATTGGATGACGCGCAAGTCGCGTTCACCTGGAGCAAATTTCCCGAGATCAATAAGGTTAAGATCGATGGCTGCTGTGGGGACAATTTCTTGTTGCCCAATCCCCTCAACTGTAATAAACTTGGTGCGAAGCGCTTCATGGCGTTCGATAATAGCCGCGATCGCTTTTTGTAAACAGTCATGGTTTAAACTACCTCTCAGACGTAAGACCAGAGGTAAATTATAGGTGGCATTTTGCCCCTCAAGTCGATCTAAAAACCATAACCCTTGCTGCATATAAGAAAGGGGTGCTTGTGCTTGTCCCCTAACAGGAATTGCAGTTAATGGCGTATAGTTTTCTTTTAGAAGATTCCCCTCAATCAACTCGCTTAATTGACCTATGGTCGGGGCTTGGAAAAGATCTGAAATCGGTAACTCGATCTTTAACTCCTCTCTGAGGCGAGAGACAATTTGGAACACCAGTATGGAATGTCCCCCCAACTCAAAAAAGTCATCGTGAATGCCAATTGTTGGCACATTTAATACTTTCTGCCAGATAACAGCTAATTGTTGTTCTAGCTCGGTTCTCGGCGCGACTGCCGCGATAGTTTTGCTTCTGGCAGCAATCAAATTCACCCGCTTCAAAACGTTGTTTGAGTTGCGATCGCTGAATTTTGCCGATCGAAGTTTTGGGAATTGTTGCTTGCTCGACAGGAATTAAATAAGAGGGACTGATGCCAATCTTACGAACGATCTGTTGCTGGATTTTTTTGAGTAATTCTGATAAAGCTACATCCTCAGAGATAGTGGTATGGAAAAAGATCGCTAAGCGATCGGTGTTACTATGTGGTTGTCGAATTCCACAGGCAGCGGTGTAAGAAACCTCAACACTTTCTAATTCTTCCACGATACCTTCAATTTCGTGACTGTAGTAATTATTACCATTGATAATAATTACATCTTTGATTCGACCAGTAATGGTTAAACGTCCCTGAGCCAAAAAACCTAAGTCTCCAGTTTTAAACCAACCATCGGCAGTAAAAGCTTCTTGATTAGCTTCTTGGTTTTGCTCATAACCAGAGGTAACTGTCGCTCCTTTAACTTGCAGATAACCAATAGTTTGTTCTGTGACTATTTGATTCTGTTCATCAACTATGCGTAGGGAAATGCCGGGAACTGGCAAACCCAATTCGGCAAAAGAATTATTTTCATGGTTTTCATCGGTTGAAAAGTCAGACAAATACTGTTCTGAATGAGTTACCCCTGATGAAGTCTCCGCCATTCCCCAAGAAGAATGCATGGCAGTCTTACTCAGTCCATGGGGGTTGAGTAATTTCCATAATTTAATTGCTGTCTGGGGTACGATTGGTTCTGCTGTATTTAGAAAAGATTTGAGGGAAGTTAAGTCCCAATGCCGCTGGTTAATTTCTTCTGCACGGTCATTGAGTAAAGCGAAAGCAAAATTTGGTGCCCAGGTAGTGGTCACTTGATAGCGTTCAAGCCAATCTAACCACTGTAGAGGCTCCTGTAGAACCATTGCCGTAGGAGCGTGAATTTGCTGGCAACCTAAATACACCATTCTAATCACACATCGAATCAGAGGGCCAGGATGGTCTAAAGGAAGCCAATTTAATGAGATATCTTGACTGGTAAACCCTCCCATCTGAGACGTGGCAGCTATGCTATTTAAGATATTTTGATGGCTTAACTTTACGGTTTTAGGTATACCAGTACTACCAGATGTTAGCAACATCAATGCTATCTCGTCAGGCTTGGCTGAATGATAATCGGTTTTTGAACTAGAGGAAGGCAACTGCTCCAAGGTTGCTAATTTTAAATTTTCTATTTTGAGTTGAGCGGCTAAATTCCGAATGGGGGCAGCTAGTTTTTCACTAGTCAGTACTAAAGGTTGATCAAAAACTTGCCAAGCGCTGTGGAGTTTTTTGGCGGCACTGTTGTCTGGCTCATAAATGAGTGCTGTGGCAAGGGGAACTGGGACAAAACCTCCCAAAATACACGCCCAAAAAGCCTGAATAAAATCTTGATTTTGTTCTAGTTGCAGAATGACTTTATCTTGCGGCTTTAGACCTAGCTGTTGCAGCCCTGTGAGGATTTTGGTGGCTGTTTCTCTTAGCTCTAAATAACTTTGGAAATTTTTAGTTCCATCGAACTGAATATAGCTTATTCCTTTCGTAGAATTTTGTTTTGCAGTTTTTAATAAGACTTCAGTTAGATTTTGGGCGATATCTTCTTGTGAATGTAATGAATGCCCATGGGAAATAGCTAGGCTGCTCATCTCAAAATTTTTCATATTTCACTTTTTAAGCAAAAAAAAACGGATACCCTCAAGATTTCTTAAGTTGTATTGCATTTTGTCAAGTTATGTTAGCATTTAATGCTTAGCATAATCAATAAGTTCCTTTGAAAAAAATAAACGGACAAAAAAATTGATGAATAATATTAAATACCCAAAAGAATGGTACGAATCAGAGAACAGAAAAAATACTTAATCTGACCAGCCAATCAAAAGCTTAAGGAAAGAATCCAGACACTGCACCGGCTAAACGTGAGCAAGTAAAAAGTGAAACAGCGATTCGGCTCCTCTTATCCTAGCGATCGCAAAGGTTGCATAAACTCTCTAATCACATCTGTCAGAGGATAAGATTCTATTTTAAGTACTTTATTTACAGTAAACATTTCGGTATTATATGGTACCACTTATCTGTATAGATATACAACCATGTTTTATATAAGTAATAACTTGACATTACAAGAATACATATAAGCTCAAAAATTTAAATTAGATCATGAAAGAAGTTTTTTAGTACCAGTTTAGTTTTACCCAGCTTCTTGAAGCGTTTACCTGGCATCGAGCTTTCGCTCTATTCTGTCCAAACGACGCTCTATACGATTTTGCACCTCGAATAACCTCAGTCTATCTGACTCGGCAGTCTGGTGGTAGCCATAAGATTGCGTGAGCCGATCTTCGTGTCGCTGACTAATAATATTGAGGTTGCTAACATTCTCCGTTAGATTATCTATTTTATCTGAGAGTCTATCTAGTTTATAATCGCTCTCAATTTGATTTTCGGCTAATTTTTCCAGCTTGAGTTCGCTTTTAAGCTGTTGTTCGGCAACACGATCTAATTTTTCCTGAAGACGCAAATCTCCATCTTGAATATTTCGCTGAACAGCAAACATACTCTCGATAATTTTTTGTATCTCCTCAAAAGTCATTTTAATAACGTTTTAATAGTACATAACATATACGTATAATTTTAACAGAGGAAGTTCTAACTATGATTGAGTTTGATTTACCTGCTTGATTTGCTCTAATATTTGCTCAATAGTAGTTGCAGGTTCTAAACAAGATGAACTGTTACAGACTAAAGCGATCGCACCTTCAGGTAAATCTGTTTCAACTCTGTATACGGTGGTAGGTAAATAATGAGAACTTAGTTGTTCTATCTGCTCCCTGTTGGTTTTAACACTTGTACCATGGAGCCACCAATCTAAGGCGGTGAATAAACTAGGGCAGGCTGTAGGAGACTTTTCCATGACTAAACTAAATGCCTGGAGTCCTTGCTGTGCTTGTTCTCGATATTCTAAATTATCAGTTAATAGAGACAGACGGATTAAATTGGCGATCGCAATACCATTAGCCGCAGGAGTGGCATTATCCATATAGCTACGTTCTCTGACTAATAACTCTTTCCCTGCATCGGTGGAATTATTGTAATAGCCTCCCTGTTCGATACTCCAGAGTAGATCATCAAATTCCCCTTGAATTCTTAAGGCCTGTTCTAACCACTGGGAATCTTCTGGACAAGCAGCCTGAAGATCTAACAAGGCTTTAATCAATAAGGCATAGTCTTCTGATTGAGCGGGTACTGTCGCTACTCCATCATAGTTGAGCCGTTGCAATCTGCCCTCTAGCCACTGGTTTTCCAGGATAAACTGAACTGCATTAGTAGCTAGATCTAAATAAGACTGTGATTTAAATACAGCATAGGCTCTAGCCAATCCTGAGATCATTAAACTATTCCAAGCGGCGATCGCTTTGGTGTCGGTAACAGGGGGAATCCGCCCTGACCAGTTGTTGGTTTTGGCTTCTTGGTTATTTTTCGCTGGGGGAAAGATATCTATTTCGGTTGCAGGTTGTCCGTAGCGCACGGTAAA
>JBJOPG010000358.1:0-3564 GCA_046050865.1 Cyanobacteriota bacterium | reverse complement strand
AGAGATCCAACGCATTGTGGAGTTAGTGAAACAGCAAAACCCCGATACGGTTTGTTTTGTGGATAACTGCTATGGGGAATTTGTCTCTGACCTGGAACCGACATCGGTAGGGGCAGACTTGATGGCAGGTTCTTTAATTAAGAATCCTGGGGGAACGATTGTGACTGCCGGGGGATATTTGGCGGGTCATCAGGAGTTAGTGGAAAGGGCAGCCTGTCGCTTAACTGCACCAGGAATTGGCACCAGTGGCGGCGCAACTTTTGACCAAAACCGCCTGATGTTTCAGGGCTTATTTCTGGCACCCCAGATGGTGGGGGAAGCGATTAAAGGAAGTCATCTGATTGCCTATGTTTTTGCGCAACTAGGCTATGCTGTTAATCCCTTACCCCTGGAACCTCGTCGCGATATTATCCAAGGAGTACAGTTAGGGTCTGCCGAAAAGTTAATTGCCTTCTGTAAGGCGATTCAACAGCATTCCCCTGTAGATTCCTATGTGGAACCTATTCCTGGAGCAATGCCTGGATACGCCAGCCAACTAGTGATGGCAGGAGGCACGTTTATTGATGGTAGTACCTCGGAATTCTCCGCCGACGGGCCCTTGAGGGAACCCTATATTGCCTTTTGTCAGGGAGGGACTCATTGGACTCATATTGCGATCGCCCTGGAAGCAGCAATCCAAGAAATAATTTGCTGAATCAATCAAGATGGTTAAGTAGACAAATATGATTAATTGTAATCAAGTTGTTATTTCAAGTTTACTTTTATCCCTTGTTTTTAATAAACCGTATTTTAAAAATTGAGCTTGCTTACGATTTTTCAAGCTGACAGACCCTTAAGATTAGATGAATACTTAGAAGATAGATGCCACTTATAAAAGGAATTAGCAGAGATGAAGAAATATGCATATTGATTCTCTAGTTTTATAACCTGCTCTCTAGCTATAAACTTGGAGCTTAGAGCTAATCTGTTTATTAATAGTGCTATTCATACTAGTTGGTATTTATTGATTCGGCAAATTAGAATTGTATGATTTGTCTGGTCAATATTGATTATCTAACCTTGAATTTTGCTCAATGATTAATTTTATGAATTTGCGAATTATAATCAAACCATTATTTTTGATCTATGGCTTGGGTTTTATCTTGGGCATCTACCAAAATCTTAATGGTAGTTCTGCCGTCCTAGCTCAGACTACTGTGGCGTTAAGTAATAATCTCACGAATTTATCCCCACAGGAAAAAACTAGTCTCAAACAAGGAAAAGTAGTCCTAAAAGGACAAAAGGGCATCTATCTCGGTCAGGTGGAGACAACGGGAAAAATCAATACGGCGTGGCAAGTGTTAACGGATTTTAATAACTTTGAGCACTTTATGCCGAATATTGCTGCTAGTAGAATTATCTCTAGCAAGGGCGATCGCATTGTATTTGAGCAGGTGAATGTAGTGGATCTTTGGGTGGTTAAACAAAAGTTTGCGGTGCAGATTGAAGCAATTCAAACTAAACCTAATACCATTGACTTTAAAATCGTTGAGGGTGATTTGAAAAAACTGGTGGGCAGATGGCAAATCAAGGAATCATCTCCAGGCAGGATTTTAGTTAGTCATGCCGTAGAAGTCGAACCCAAAGCGAAAACAGAAAAGGCGCTTTTTTATGGTATTTACGAAAGCTCTTTAGAAGAGACTTTAAAAGCGATCGCCCAAGAAATAACCAAGCGTTCTCAGGTTTAGTCGAAAATCATCAGGGTAGTTCTTGGAGTTCTATTATGCTGTAGATAAATATCTTGGAGTTAATTTACAGTGACTTTATCTCATGACGGTTTGATTTACCCCCACACTAACCAAGTAGCCCAAAGTGATAATTATCATGGTGTAGAGGTCAAAGATCCCTATCGTTGGCTAGAAGATCCTGATGCAGAAGCAACTAAAGCTTGGGTACAGGCGCAAAATGCGGTGACCAATAGCTATCTAGGCACTATTCCCTCAAGAGACAAAATCCAGCAGCGCTTAACTCAGCTATGGGACTACGAGAAATATAGTAGCCCCTTTAAACGAGGTCAGAGTTATTTTTACTTTAAGAATGATGGCTTGCAAAATCAAAGTGTTTTGTATACGCTTAAATCTCTAGATGATGAAGGAGAAGTATTATTAGATCCCAATACTCTATCGGCGGATGGTACGGTAGCTTTATCAGGACTGTCCATTAGCGATGATGGTCAATGGCTGGCTTATGGTTTATCCACTGCTGGATCTGACTGGGTAGAATATCGGGTCAAAAATATTGCCACGGGGGAAGACACTGCCGATCATCTCCAGTGGATTAAATTTTCTGGAGCGTCTTGGACGAAAGATAATCAGGGCTTTTTCTATAGTCGTTATGATGAGCCGAAGGAAGAAACTAAGCTAGAAGACGTTAACTACTATCAGAAGCTTTATTATCATCGCTTAGGTACATCACAGGCAGAAGACAAGCTGATTTATCACCGTCCTGATCAAAAAGAATGGGGCTTTAGTGGCGGAGTTACAGAAGATGGCAAGTATTTAATTATCAGCGTTTGGTTGGGAACAGACAGTAAAAATTTGGTTTACTATCAGAATCTTGAACAGTCTGATAGTAAGGTGGTCGAACTAATTAGCGAGTTTGCCGCCAGCTATAGCGTGATTGACAATGACGGGGATACTTTTTGGCTGCGGACAGATCTCAATGCGCCTCGGGGCAGAGTAATTGCCATTGATTTAAACCATCCAGACCCAGCCCATTGGCAAGAAATTATTCCTGAAACTGCCGAAACCCTTGAGGGGATTGGACTATTAAACAATCAGTTTGTCGCGGCTTATCTTCAAGATGCGCGATCGCAAATTAAAATTTATGCTCTAGACGGTACTTTTATTCGCGAAGTAGAATTACCTGGCATTGGCTCTGTTGGTGGTTTTGGTGGCAAGCGTTACGACACAGAAACTTTTTGTACTTTTACTAGCTTTACGACTCCTACCACCATCTATCGCTATGATATGACTACGGGAGAACGCCAACTTTTCCGTCAACCCCAGGTGGATTTTAACCCTGAAGCCTATCAAACCCAGCAGGTATTTTATCCTAGTAAAGATGGCACTAAAATACCCATGTTTATTACCCACAAAAAGGGAATCAAACTGGATGGCAACAATCCCACCTATCTTTATGCCTACGGCGGTTTTAATATTTCCCTCACTCCCAGCTTTTCGGTGAGTAATGTTGTGTGGCTAGAAATGGGCGGAATTTATGCTGTGCCTAATCTGCGGGGTGGTGGGGAATATGGTGAAGACTGGCATCAAGCAGGAATGAAAGATAAAAAGCAGAATGTCTTTGATGACTTTATCGCCGCCGCCGAATGGCTAGTGACGCAAAAATATACCAGCAAGGAAAAATTGGCGATCGCTGGAGGCAGTAACGGTGGTTTGTTAGTGGGTGCTTGCATGACTCAACGCGCCGATCTTTTCGCTGCCGCCTTGCCAGCAGTGGGGGTCTTAGATATGCTGCGGTTTCACAAGTTTACGATTGGTTGGGCGTGGTGTGCGGAATACGGTA
>JBJOPG010000357.1:0-5466 GCA_046050865.1 Cyanobacteriota bacterium | reverse complement strand
CTACTATCTCTCGACAAAAGTCCGCAAGCTGTTGCCCCCAAGTTTCAAAGGTATAGTCTACTGTACCTGGGGTGGGCTTATCGGAACCACCAAAGCCAATGAGGTCGATCGCATAACAACGACAAGATTCTCCTAGTACAGGCAAGTTCTTCCGCCAATGTCCCCAAGATGCCCCAAAACCATGCACCAGAACCACTGCTGCTCCCGTATCTCCCGCCTGCTGATAAGTAATATTGTGTCCTTGCCAGTTCCAGGTTTTCGGTGCTGTAATTGCGATCGCCGTCATATTTTTGAGTTTATTTTTGGGTTTATTATTAATAATTATTAAGAACTATTCTAGGTCAGAACTTACTGGGCTTGAGAGGATCGTCCAAGATAACTTCATAGCGGCTTTTGACTACTCTTGTTTCCTGCCAAGGGGGATGCCAATAGGTTTCTTGAATCACTTGCTTGGTTGCTGATTTAGTTTCTGGCCAGTTAAATCTGACCAAGCTGAGGTTATTGTGTCCCACCACTTCCGTTCCTTCCTGTACCCAGGGATTACGCCACAGCAAGGTGATTAGCCTAGTCAAAATTTTTACTAATATTACTACCTGGTTGATAATTGATTTTCCCAGCTTGGAAGAGGATTTAGTGGCTTTAGTTGCCTTTCCTTCTCGCCAAGGCATAGATTGAGTAGGTTGTCTTTTGACCCATTCAATCCGATACTGCCAATCTGGACTAGTATTTTGCTTGTTTTGCTGAAACTTAGACTGTTTGCGCCACCAGGATGTTTGAGGTATTTTAGTTTGTCGACGGGGTTGGTTCCAGCCTAACCAACGTTGGGTCGGTTCAGGAAAGAAGGACTTGAGCCTGGTATGGATGACCCGCGTGGCGAATTCCGAGTTTTTGATGGCACTGGAAGTTAGTTGCACAATCACGGAAGTATCTTGGGTTTCGTAATCCCAATGGACGAGACGCACGGCGCAACTATAGTGAATATCTCCTGAGAGAATAATTACGCGATCGCGTTGCTGGCAAAGATTTAGCAACAGGGTAATAAAAGCAGTTTCGTGGAAATTCCAGGAGTCCCCCACATCAGCACTAAAAACGCGATCGCGACTAAATTCATATCGTTGAATGCGATCGATTACCCCCAAAGCAACGAAATTGGTCGGCAACACCACGAGAGTTGCTTCTACCTGGCTAGGCTGATCAGTTAAAGGCTGTTGGAGTTGTTGTTGGAAAGCCCCGGGGGAGAGCAACATGGGCGGCTTCAACTTCGAGTCTGCTCCGGTGTCATAACCCCGCCAGGTACGGGTGTCCAAGACAATAACCTCATGATTGGCTGCCATCACGGTGTAGTGCCAAGGAATTGCCTCTGGCTCCCTGGCTAAAATATCCACACCTTGGTCACGTTGGTATTGAGGAAGATGGGTTGTCGGGTCGTTGGGGGGAATACCCAAATAGCGATCGCACTCTGCCTTAGCCTGAGAGTCTTGTCCTGCGGATGCTAGCCAGCGAGTAGCGACTTGTAATAACTTAGCTCCATTGCTGCCTGGAATAAAGTGATGAGGTGTATTTCCCCAAGCTTGGAAGATAGCGTAGGTTAACAAGGCATTTTGGACGGTTCTTTTACCCAGGGGTTTGCTTAAAACGCGATCGCACCATTCACGATTTAAGTACCAATCATCACTCACATCATGGTCGTCACAAATAGTATAGACAGGAACATTCGCCAAGGCTCTCCTCACCAGCCCTAAACTCTGCCAGAAGCTATCCGTAGCTGCGATTTCACTTCGCCAGACTTTTGCCTGTTTATCTTTCATCCCCAAACTGGCAGCATCAGGAATGTTTTGCGGAATCAGGACAGGAGACCAGGCGATTAAATAGGCAGCAGCATATTCCCCAAAGCTCAATAAATGGCTTTTTGCCTTGTCTGGTTTGCCATGTAGCATCGCCGTCATTCCCCCTTCTAATTGGGAGATGGTTGCTCTTTTTCCTGGAGGCAAGTCCTCATTCAAAATACTGCCAGACTCCAGGGGCAAGTTTTCTGACCAACCAAATAATAATTGACTGATACCCTGACAAAGCCACAGCATTGGATCGGCAACGTCATCACCATAAATCTGATCTCCCGTCATGAAAACCTGATGAGGTCTTTGATGGGCGATCGAGGCAGCATCCTGAATCAAATTATCTAAGCAAGATAAAGTATCTTTCCCTCCTCCATGGGGTTTTCGACAAGAGCCATGGACAATCTGTAAACAGTTGAGATCTTGGGGCGGTAAAGCAAATGTGGGTAATTGATGGGGGAAGTAACTAATGTTGTATTTATTTTGTTCGCTACTAAGGGCTTGGGTTAAATGAAGATCTGTTTGTTGAAAAGATAAATCGTAGGCATAGACATGATTGGGAATTAATACAGTGTCATTAATGGGTAGTGCTGTAATGGCTATAACGTGGAGATTCTGTCCCAAGGGAATTGTCTGCTGCTCACCTTGGAGAATTGTTGTAGCTAAGTTAGAACCCTTCCCTGATTCGGTGCTAAATACCTTCAGACAAACTAGTTCAGGCTGCTTAAGAGCTATCCAAATCGTCACCGCATCTGGTTGAACATGGCGCAGCATCGGACCCGCGATAATTAGCGGAAGCTGCTCTAATTTGGGGAGAAACTGAATAGCTGAATTGGGTTGAGCCAAGAGAAGAATAAACTGCTTAACTGATGAATCGTTCTGATCTGTGATCCTAGCAGAAAGCAACTATTCAGGGTACGACTCATTTTGCAGAACTACTCGTCCCTACCCATAAAGAACAACTAATTAATTTTGTAACTTGAGCAATACTCCTTGTACCTGCTGATAAAAAGTATCTTGGCGATCATAGTAAGATTTCAATTCGTTAAAACGGTTGATACTCAAGCCGTGGCGCTGCACAATTTGTCGCGACTGGGTGCAATAGCGGTTAGCAATGTTTTTGATTTCAGGCTTGAGTTGATCGATGGTGGATTGTTGATCGCAGAGAATATTTGGTGGGGGTTCTTTAATCAGGTTTTTAATCTCTTGATAAACTTGTCTTCTTAACAGCTCTACTTCATAGCCAGCTTTGGCATAGTTTTCGGTTTCTGCGGGGCTAAACTGTTGTCCGTAAGCGCTGCTAGCTAGAGAGATATTAACTACAGAATCGACCTCGGTTGACTGAATTGATATTTCAGGAGTTAGTCCTAGCAGAATCCCCAGAGATGCCAAGATACTTCTATTTATTAGCCGAATACATAGTTGGTTTAATTTGGGTAAAGTCAAATCAACGTTTAACATCATCAATAGTAATTGCTGGGATTCAGAATATTGCTATCTACATGGAGTTGATTTAGACATAATAAGTTCCTGTTTCACCCCAATTTAGCGAAAAATTTACTTAAAATGCGTTAGGAAATTTTTGGCGGTGGCAGTAGTAGGTAGTAGGTAGTAGGTAGTAGGTAGTAGGTAGTAGGTAGTAGGTAGTAGGTAGTAGGTAGTAGGTAGTAGGTAGTAGGTAGTAGGTAGTAGGCGATCGCTAGGACTCGCCTTTCTACCAATTTATCTGGAGACACTAAATTTTAAACTTTTGCTAGCAATGGATAATCCAGATAGCCTTTTTCCCCACGACTATAGAACGTGTCTGGGTCAGGGGGGTTGAGGGATGTTGCTAAACGGAATCTTTCTACTAGGTCAGGATTGGCAATGTAAGGAACTCCGTAGGCAATTAAATCGGCATCGCCATTAGCGATCGCCCCTTCCCCCAGTTCTGCATCATAACCACCCCCAAGCATCAACACTCCCTGATAGACGGTTCTAATAGCAGGAGCACAGCGATCGCCCTCCGCAGCCAGCATATGTCCGGTCAGTGGTTCTTGAACGTGTAAGTAAGCCAGATTAAACGCATTCAGCGCCTCAGCCACATAGGTAAATGTCCCCTGAGGATCGCTATCTCGCATATCGTTGAAAACATCATTACCTGGGGAAAGTTTTACCCCAACGCGATCGCTACTCCAGTTATTAACAACGGCATCGGTGACTTCCAATAAAAATCTTGCTCGATTGGCAATGCTCCCACCATAGCCATCGGTACGCTGATTCACACTATCCCTGAGAAATTGATCGATGAGATAACCATTGGCGGCATGAATTTCGACTCCATCAAAGCCTGCTTCCTGTGCTCGCAAAGTTGCGATCGCATATTGCTGCACCACTCCTGGAATTTCATCTAGCTCCAACGGGCGCGGGGTAACGTAAGGTTTTTTGCCCTGAGGAGTACGGCTATAACCATTAATGGCGATCGCCGAAGCGGAGACAGGCAATGCTCCCCCTGGTTGAAAATCGGGATGGGATGCTCGTCCTGTATGCCAAAGTTGTAACACAATGCGTCCACCTTGACGATGAACAGCTTCCGTAATTTTCTGCCAACCCTTAACTTGAGCATCAGTGTGAATGCCTGGGGATTCATCCCAGCCAGCCCCTTGCTCAGAAATTTGGGTGGCTTCGGTAATAATTAGTCCAGCCTCAGCCCGCAAGGCATAGTACTCCATCATAATGTCATTGGGAATTCGCTCTGCACCAGCTCGCCCACGGGTTAGGGGAGCCATAACAATACGATTAGGCAGATTTAGTGCGCCAACTTGCAGCGGTGAGAAAAGTTGCTTAAGCATCATAGTTACCTCTGACGTTATAAATTGGTCTCAAAAATAGTTGATATTTTGATAATTAAACTTTCAACTAAAATAACAGTAACAAAAGATAATTGAAATTTCAACCATTTTTTAAGATAATTGCTGTAATGGCTACTCAATCTGAATTCGACAATTCAAGGAACTATGTCTGGCGGCTCTTCATCACCGCTAATGCCAAGCTGCTTGATCGCATTGGCGAAAAGTTTTCGCAAGCAGGTTTGCCGAGTATGGATTGGTATGATGTGCTGCTAACGCTGAAAGAATCTCCGGATAATCGTTTGCGCTTGAGTGAGTTGGCTCAAAAGGTATTGTTAAGTCGAAGCAATCTAACCCATCTGGTAGATCGCCTGGAAAAAGCTGAACTGCTTTATCGAAAAAGGTGTCCGCAGGATCGGCGAGGGACTTATGCCGTACTAACGGAGACTGGATTAGAGATGCAACAGAAAATGTGGTCGGTATACGCCGATGGAATTGCCGAATATTTTAGCTGTCACCTAGATGATGAAGAAATCGAGGTGATGCAGCGAGTGTTCAAGCGGATACTCGAAGCAAATTGTGAGTAATAGATTAAATAATTGATGTTACGCACACCTGTTGGTTGGGAAATTCGGGAGATGCCCTAAAGGACTAGCTTCGCGTCGGGGAGATGGGGAGAACAAATCAACTTTACTTTCCCTAAATCCCTAAATCCCTAAACCCCTAAATTACTAATTTTTCTTAATCTGATTTAGCTTCTGCCATTGTTGAATCCAGGTAATTAATTGGGCATCACTAATTTT
>JBJOPG010000356.1:0-3613 GCA_046050865.1 Cyanobacteriota bacterium | reverse complement strand
GAACCATGAAAATTCAAGGTGCTGTTATTAAAGAACAAGGCGTTAAGTTTGCCATTGTTGTTGTAAAAAAGCATATTGTTGACTGTAAGAACGAAGCGGATAAAGCTGTTCAGTCTTTTTCTAGATTTTTCCCTGGAATGAACATTATGTTAGCCGCACAAGATTATAACGGTCGTTTTACTTATTATGGTCGTCAAGATATATCTAAATTCCTCGCTTCTATCAAGCCATCACAAATACCTTGGAAAGAGTACACATTTTCATAAAGTTTTTTGCTGAGTAGTTTAGCGATCGCCTTTGAAAGTAGACAATTAATCACTACTTAAAAGCGATCGCTTAGTTTTGACAACGAATATCAGTAAGTTTATTTCAATCTATGTATGTTTTTTGTTAGATCGACAAACTAAATGCTGCGGGTCCCACCAAAGCAAGTCAAAAACACCTTGATCTAATATTCCCCAGACTCTTTGTCTTCCAGAAAGTTTCAATGACCATAGTTGATCAATATCATTGATATCAAGCGTATCAAGACGATTTCGAGCTTCTGTGGAAAGTTGATCTATATATACAGAATGATTTTGTTTTTTAGCTTCAACAAAAATCTGATTCCAAGTCATAGTCTCAAAATCAGATAGTTTGGTTCTTATATAGTCAATTTGTTTAAAGTCTAAATTGTGCCATCCAAAAGGATCTACAAACTGTATTTTAGATATACGCCATGCAGGATTCTTTTTATTGAAACTGTCTGGATCTGAAGCAATTCTTGGGGTCTTATCAGAAGAAGGATGTTGTTTAATCTTTGCTTGTTTGCTTTTTCCTTTACCCACTGATCTCAACTAGAGACTACTATAGTACTCCGCCATTGAAGCATGAGTAATCTCGTTTTGGCTAGATGAATCAGCAGGAAGTCCTTTTCTAGCATCAATCCAAGGGCTTTCCATATGAGTCAAATCACTTAACCATTGAGAAGATCTTTCTCCGTATGTTTCTAAAACAGAATCAACAGTTTCCTTTTCTTCGCTTGTTAGATTTTTACCATCGCCACTGGGTAAACTTTCAAGTCTAAACTGTCCTGCATGAGCTTTGTAAAGTTCTGGTACAACAGGTCCATGTCTCCAAGCTTGAATTTCTTCTTCAAACAGAGGTTTTTCATCCCATACTAATGACCAGGCTTGCGAATAGTACACAAGCTTTTGAAGCTTCATAACTGTTATAGGAGCTTTTTTTTCAAGAATATAGTTTGCTACATCAAAAACATTTGCCATAGCTTATATTTTTCCTCCCCAGTTTTAGTTGATTTTATAATCAATAGTATTGTTGTTTCATCATACCACAATATATTATTGCTGTTTTAACAGAATTCAACCAGTAGCAATAGCTCTACATAATAAATAATACGAACCAAATCACTGAGAATCAACTCCCAATAGACTATGACAGAAAGAGATAACCAATCTTGGTGAACTGTGATGAAGAGAATCTCTAACCTGTCTGTCTATAATCTATTGGGCTACCTCCTTTTTGGCATCGCTGCCTATGCCTTTGTTAATGCTAGCAATACCAATGTTATAGCCACCGCACCAATCACTGAAGAACAAACCCAATCTACCCCAAATCGTCACACCATCACTCTAGTTCTCAATCAACTGTCAGACCTTAAGGTAGAAGAAGGACAGAGAATTAATGTAGGAGATATCATTAGCGATCGCACTACCGAAAGATCCAAACTAGAAGCCAAAAAACAGCGATTAGCAGACTCTCTCACTAGAGCCAAATTACCTCTCAACCAACTTAAACCAGTTCCCGAACCTAAGTTTCAAACAGAACTGGCAGCACTCAAACAGGCTCAATTCAATTTAGATGCGATCGTCAATCAGATCAATAACTTCGATCAGAAAATCTATCATAAAGACCCCTGGCACGTTCAAGTATTTGAATCTGAGAAAGTACAGCAGTTAGCCGACTTGAAACGTAAAGAGTTAGAAGCTTCTATTAATTTAGAGAAAGCGATCGCCTCACTCGATGAAGCCAAACTCAACTACCAAAAGCAGCAATACGAACACAGTCTTAAGGTTTCTGACTATCAAACTCTAATGCAGAAGCAGCAGGAGCAAGTTAACTCATTACAAACTCAGCTAGATACGATTGATGAGGAATTAGACAAACTCACGTCGGTTTATTCTCCTTATCGGGGCAAGGTTAGGAGGGTGAAGATTCTCGGACAGAATGAGCGATCGATTACTGCTGAGGTAACGCTGGATATTCGGAGCGGGAAGCAAAACTAATTTTTGGACTTAATTTGCTTAAATCACCCATTTTTAACAGCTTATCTATAAAAACGTATCAATATCTTTAGATTACCAAGTACACCTATAGAAAGTGTTGTTTGTAGCTGTAACCAAAGTATTTGGTGAGGTTAGAGAATAAAAATCTTTAGGGCTGTCACTTCCTTTTCCATCTTCATAAGAAACATAACTAGTACCATCAAATTCCCAAGTTCCCGATCTTTCCATTTCATAAGGCTTTCCATCAGGTTGAAAGTCAAAATCAATTCTTTTAAAGTCATAAGTACCATCAGCATAAAAGTTAGTTTGCATCTTTGTTTCACCATCAGAAGAGGAAGAATGCCAACAACCTACAATAGGTAAATTAGCAATACTCGGTCGTGCCAATAAATTTTGTTGAGTTGTAATTAAACCAAGTAGTAAACCAATTTTAGAAATGCTTTTGATATACATATTGGAACAGAATTAGCAAAGTATTAATGTTGACGTAACTTTGAATATTAAGAATAGAAAAGTAGGAGACTGATTCTTGATAGGGTATCTTTAATTTACTATGCAGGTAAATTAACTACGAAAGATATTTCCTAGAACTATAAGGAACTCCTGGATTTTGCCTTGCGTGTTCTAAATACTCATGAATCTCAGGGTTACATTTTAAAAATTTAGTTTTTTCAGAGGCTTGAAGTCTATTAAATTTTGACAAGAACTCCTGTTCAGAATCACAACCCTCTAATTCATACTTATCAATAATCTCATCACATTGATCGTCTAAAACAAATCTATCCCAAGTCTTTTTTACATTAAAAGCAGTTGTGATCCATCTGATTGGGTTTAAGTGTTCAGTCATATAATTATGGACTAACTATAGATATTTAAAATTAATCGTGTGGTGAAAAACTAAGTTTTATCTTGTCATGTTCATCATAACCTCTCATAATGCCATAACAATTTTTAATACCTTCGATTGAAATTCTACATTCGCCCCAAGGAATTCCACAATCAAAATAACCTGCATAGTATATAGAACCATTAACATAGCGATAAGCAAATTCTCCATATTGATGAGGAAGTGCATCGTATGGATGAGTTTTTACCAGAGGTCCATGGTAAACTAGACCACTGTTTTCTCCTATATTCTGATGTAATCTTATGTACTTATTAGAATAATTGTGAAAAAAACTATGTTCAGGTGCTTCTCTTTTAATAATATATAAAATTCTACTAAGTCTCGATAAATCTTCTTTAGTCGGCACACCGTCAACGGCTTTATTTGCTTTTGCTCTTCTATCTGTCTCGGTCATAAAGTGAAACATTTCATCTTTTGATGG
>JBJOPG010000355.1:0-3621 GCA_046050865.1 Cyanobacteriota bacterium | reverse complement strand
TACAATGCTCCTGCTGCGGTTTGGTCGATAATACTCCCGTCGCTGAGGTGAGCAGTGAGATTAATTGCTTGTAGCACTGGCTTTCCTGCTGCCCCTTGAGGATAATCGATCACACTGACGGCACAATTACCCTGTTTAATATTCCAAAAGTTGTCAGGTTTTAGACCCAGCAGATAGCACAGGATGACTTTGTTAATTGCATCGTGAGCCACCACCAAGACTGTTTTAGGAGCGTCAGTATGGCTGTACTCTGCCACAATCTTATTCCAAGCAGAAACCCCCCGATCCCAAACCTGCTGCAAGTTCTCTCCTTCAGGCATTTGAACAGTTTCAGGCTTGTCTTTCCATTGCTGGAGTAGTTCAGGATATTCAGCTTGAATTTCGGCTTCGAGCATTCCTTCCCACAAACCATGACAGATTTCGATTAGTTCTGAAGTAGTGGTTAATGGCACACCATCATGTTTTTCCAGAATAATTTCAGCGGTTTCTTTCGGGCGTAACATCGAACTAGAAACCGCGAAATCAATAGGGATGTCTTGTAAAAAAGTGCTGGCTTTGCGTCCTTGCGATCGCCCATTATCGTTTAAGGGAATATCTCTAATGCCCTGAAAGCGGGATTCTTTATTCCAGTTAGTTTCCCCGTGACGTACCAACAGTAAACGAGGTCCCGAATGGGAAGGACGGATGGGGGGAATTGCCATGCCCACATGGGAAGTTTGATTGAGGGATTCTAGTTGTACTGGTGCCCCAAAATCCCCTGTAAAGTTCAGAATATTAATGCAGCAGTTGGACTGTTGAATCTCATGATAGCGATCAATACTGATCCCAATGGCGCTCATAATCAGACAGCGATTAATGCCGTTATGGGCGGTGATCAGGATAGTTTGCCCCTGATGCTTGGCGATCGCCTGTTGCCAAAACTCCTGTGCCTGTTTGTAGAGAGAGGGAACGGGATAGTGCTCTTTTCCTGCCACGCTCATTTTAAAGCCTTGAGGATTAGTTTTCCACTGGTGATAATCATCCTCAAACTGGGCAATTACGTCGTCTTTCTTCACCTTTTCCCATAGGGGAAGATCCACTTCCAGCAGTTGTTCTGTTGGTTGTAAAGCAGGAACATCAGTTAGATACTGTTGAATTATCTCGGCGGTCTGCTTAGCTCGCTGAAGAGGACTACAATAAAAAGCGTCGATTTTCAGACCACTCAACGCCTTACCCACTTGGTGGGCATCGTTAATACCTTTGTCCGTCAAAACAGACTGATCACAACGACCCTGAATTATCTTTTGGGCATTATAAGTACTTTGTCCATGACGAACGATAATTACACGAGTAGCCAACCTCTTACTCCTTACAATAAGCTAATTTAAGTGGGGTCGGGTAGAGACATCACCGTCACTTTCCCGTCCTCAAAACCAAGGAGGCTAAAAGATCCCCAACCTTGGCGACCGCAGCGTCTTTCAATCAACGTTGCCTAATCTTGTTTACCTTAGATAGTGTACTTGATGACGCACGAGAAGTACAAAATAGTCAGGTAAAAATAGTCAAGTAAAACTAATTTCCTGTCTTATTTTGATCGGTTGGAAATTATGAGGAGATCTAGGAGAAATGCTAGCAAATTGATATAACTGATTATGTTGCTGATATTCCAAAAACGATGAAAAATATAGTCGAAACAGCGATCGTTTCTGCCGAGCAAATGAGAGAAATTGAATCACAAATCTTTGCTTCAGGAATGCCTGTGGCGGCTTTGATGGAAAAAGCAGCGGTGTTGTGTTTCCAGAAAATCATCAGTTTATATCCTCTAAGGACAATCTCTTCAGTGGGAATTTTAGCAGGGCCAGGACATAATGGGGGAGATGCCCTGGTGATCGCTCGGGAACTATTTTTGGCGGGATATCAGGTTCAAGTATATCGTCCCTTATTTAAGCTCAAGGAATTAACCGCCAACCACGCTAATTATGTGGCAAGTCTGGGGATTACTTTCTACGAAGATATCCAGCCCTTAAATCAGTGTCAATTAATCGTTGATGGTTTATTTGGCTTTGGTTTAACCAGTGAATTACCAGAGAATATCATCCAGGCAATCGAGATCATCAATAGTTGGTCGCAGCCAATTATTAGCATTGATCTACCTTCAGGAATTCATACCGATACGGGAGAGGTGATGGGAAGCAGCATTAAGGCGACTCATACTCTTTGTTTAGGTTTGTGGAAAAGAGCTTTTTTTCAGGATCATACTCTGGAGTATTTGGGTCAGAGTACCAGAATTGATTTTGGGTTGTTAAAACATCATATCTGTTCAGTATTGCCCCAGCCTGTAGCCGTCCAGCAGATTACCCAGGCGATCGCCCTCAGTTTTTTGCCTCTCCCCCGTCCTGCCACTACCCATAAATATCGACAGGGACATCTACTATTAATTTGTGGTTCTAGCACCTATGCAGGGTCAGCTATTCTAGCAGCCTTAGGAGCACGGGCAAGTGGTGTAGGAATGTTATCGGTAGCGGTGCCAGAATCTCTCAAGCCACTTTTGACTAGCCATTTACCAGAAGCTTTAATTGTCGGCTGTCCAGAAAATAAAACAGGGGCGATCGCCTCACTCCCTTTCTCAAACACCGACCTTAATCAGTTTGATGTAGTTGCCTGTGGTCCAGGTTTAACTGTTAATGCTACTTCAGTAGTCACTAAAGTTTTACAGTCAGACTGTTCTCTGCTCCTTGATGCTGATGGACTGAATATCTTGGCGGAACATAATGTCGTGGAGGTGTTAAGCGAACGTACTGCGCCGACAATTCTAACGCCTCATCTACGAGAATTCCAGCGATTATTTCCTGAGATCACCAATTTAGGCGATCGCCTTACCGCTGTTCAAACCGCAGCCCAAAAAAGTAGTGCCATCATTGTCCTCAAAGGTGCCAGAACGGCGATCGCCAATTCTCAGGGATTAACCTGGTTAATTGCCCAAAGCACCCCTGCTCTAGCGAGAGGTGGTAGCGGGGATGTACTGACAGGGCTAACTGCGGGATTAGCCGCTCAAAATAACCAAATTGAGGATAGCAGTTTATTTAATGCCGTAGCTACTGCCGTTTGGTGGCACGCCCAGGCAGGTATAAAAGCAGCAACAGAGCGTACCGAATTAGGAGTAGATGCGAGAACTCTGGCAGAATATTTAACCCCAACGATTAATCAGTTTTTGGACGTTGCTGATTTGAAGTAGGAAACCGAAGAGTAAGGCGGCTTTTTGGTAAGAGTATTCTTACCAAAAACGCGCAGTAATCTGTACTTAGCTTTTAGCTCTTAGATTTTTAGTTTATTTGCTTGGTCGCATAAATCGTAGAGTCACACCTCAATTCTGCAACGCCAGTTTTTGCAATAGTTTTCAATTGGATAAACTACGTTCTTGACCAACTAGTTTTTGAAGCGCTGCATATTTATTTTGTTCTCTACATACATTAAATCATGAGGCTCATCACCCAAGAGTCCTAACAACAACAACTTACACACAACAATACGAGAGGCAAAACAAATGATTATTTCAGATTTACAACACATCGAAATCGCTACTGAAACTGAAGTCCAAGGTGGTTGGGGTGGTTACTACTACCGTCCTTACAACGTAGCTAG
>JBJOPG010000354.1:0-3675 GCA_046050865.1 Cyanobacteriota bacterium | reverse complement strand
CTACAAGCTAAGAAAAAAGGTAACAAAGGTTTCACTCTGATTGAATTATTAGTTGTAGTTATCATCATCGGTGTCTTGGCTGCGGTAGCCCTCCCTAACTTACTCGCTCAAGTTGGTAAAGCTCGTGAAACAGAAGGCAAAAACGCGGTGGGTACAATCAACCGTGGTGAACAGGCTTTCCACTTTGACGGTGGTAACTTTACAGTAGCCATCTCTGATGCTGAACTTGCTACTGTCACCAACCCTCTTGGAGTAGCAATTGATAGTCAATACTATACACTTGCTGTGACTCCAGGTGCTGACATTACCACTGATACTAGCGTTAGTGCTGACCCTGGTATTGGTGGTGCTAATGCCCCTAACGGCAAGACAGCAGAAGCTAATGGAACAAGAGGTTATGCTGGTGCGACTAACTTTGCCTCTTCTGGTGCTACCGCGGGTCTTTATGGAACTGTACTCTGCCAAGGTAGTGCTGTTGGGGTAATTCCCGGCCCGACTGCAACGGCTGGTGCTCAAGGATCTTGTACAACTGGAACTGCGTTGAAATAAAATCTTACTTAACGTGTTCAACCGCGTAAATCACGAATGCCAGGCAAATCTAAAGCCTGGCTTTTGTTTTTTAATTGCTTTTAATATTTAAAACTCTTTAAAGTTTCAAGAATTATTATATCAATGAGCCATTATCCTGTTAATCAAAAAATTAATAAAATTTCTAATAAAATCTTACTTAGTAAATTAGCTACTACTAGCCAACAAGGCTTCACCTTAATTGAACTAATTGTAGTAGTTATTATTATCGGTGTTCTAGCTGCTATTAGTACTCCCTCTCTCCTGGGTCAAATAAGCAAAGCTCGGGAAACTGAAGCAACAACTGGTTTAGGGACTATATCTCGTTCCCAACAATCACACCATGTTGAACATCAAACCTTTGCCGATACTATGGCAAAACTCACCTCAAATGTGAAGTTGAATAGTAATTATTATACTTTCCCCGACCCAGCAACGGTTAGCGATGTGTTAGTGCTGCATCAAGCTGTCCCTGTTGATGCGACCAATAAAAAGTTAGTCAGAAACTATGCTTCGGGTGTCTATTTTAATAATGCTTCTAGCAACTATGAAATCATTCTTTGCCAAGGTAGCGCCATTAATCAAGCTGTTGATGCACCAAGTGTTTCTAGTGGCGACTGTACTAATAATGGTAGGAAAATAAAGTAATTTCTTAGCTTTTAGCTCTTAGCTTTTAGCTCTTAGCTCTTAGCTTTTGATTAAGGGCATTTATCATTCTAGAAATTTCATCTATCTTATCTGTTAGTAGTTGAGATTTATTTAGATCTAAATACTTTAAATCTCTAGCAATTAGAATTTGACATTTGACTTCATATGCACTGCCTTGAGCTATATTCAAAAAACGACTGAATTCTTTGTCTCCATCTCTTCCACATCCTTCACTTATGTTAGATTCAATACTAACTGAAGCTCGCCTAATCTGATTGGTTAAACCATATGCGAAGCGGTATCCTTTAGGAAACTTTTCTTCACTGGGAAATTCTCTAGTTATCTTGTATAAATTTACCGTAAAGCTATGGGCTTTTTGCCAGACTTTGAGTTGTGTGAAATCTTGCATTTAAACTACTATTTTCATTAAATATCAACTAATATTGTAAACTAGAAGCTAAGAGCTAAAAGCTAAAAGCTAAGAGCTTAAAAAAATATGATTTCATCTAAAACCCGCAATTTTTGTTTAACTATCCTAAGTTTAATTATTGGTACGGCAGGAATTATTGCCTTACAAAATAACAATTTACAAGCTAAAACATCTGCTAAAGAAAAAACTTCTTATCTTGAAGTAGAACAGGCGTTAAAAGCTAAAATTGAAATTCAAAAAAGAGTTCCTACTTTTGGTTTGGATAATCTAATTGCTGATTGGAACTATCTACAATTTGTACAATACTTTGGTGATGCTGACGCTAGAGCAGTCACAGGCTATTCTCTGGTCACAGATTATTTTGAGGTTGCCGTAGATAAAGACCCCCTCTTCACAAAATCTTTTCTCTCTTTTTCGGCTGCCAATTCTCTTTTTGCTGGTCAACCCAGAAAAACCGTAGAGTTAATCGACAAAGTATTAGAATCCGCTTCTCCAGATTTACCTGGATATCCTTTTTTGCTTTGGACATATAAAGCGACTGACGAAATTTTATTTCTTGGGGATTTAAACGCTGCAAAAAATTCTTACGAAAAGGCTGCCGAATGGGCAAGTATGAGAAATGACGATATTGGTAAAGAAATGACTGCTCGTTATCTAACCACTGCTAAGTTTTTAGCCAGCAAGCCAGATAGTACTAGTGCCCAAATTGGCGCTTGGGCAAATATATTAAGTCAAGCGCAAGATCGCAAAACGCAACAATACGCGATCAAGGAACTACAAGAATTAGGTGCAGAAGTTTCGGTTACCAAACAAGGTGAAATCAAAATTACGCGACCAGAAAAGGCATAGATCAACCCTGCATGGGCGTTCCCCATTGTAGGGGCGGTTCGCGAACCGCCCCTACGATCAATGAACAATCAACGCGATCGCCCCTACGATCAATGAACAATCAACGCGATCGCCCGCAATCAATGAATAACACGCGATCGCCCATGATCAACGAACAATCAATGTGATCGCCCATGATCAATTAATTCAACCACGATCAACATCAATGAAATACGATCCCGATAAACACCACAGGCGGTCAATTCGATTATCAGGATATGATTACAGCCAACCAGGGGCGTATTTCGTGACCATCTGCGCGTATCAACGGCAATGTATATTTGGCGAAATTATCGATGGCCAGATGCGTTTGAATCAATATGGGGCGATCGTTGCCGAAACATATCAATGGTTGTGTCAACATTATTCATATTTACATACCGATGAATGGATCGTGATGCCGAATCATTTTCACGCCATCATGATAATCACCGATAAACCCTCTCCGAGCGATTCCCATTGTAGGGGCGGTTCGCGAACCGCCCCTACGACAAATTCGCAAAACCCAATTATTAAACAAAAACCATTGGGGCGTTTAATTGGTGCATTTAAAACGGTTTCCACCAAAAAAATCAACATATTGCGCGATGCACCAGGAACAAAATTATGGCAGCGCAATTATTACGAGCACATTATCCGTAATCAGAACGCCATGGATAAAATTCATGAGTATATTGTCTATAATCCATTGTCCTGGCATTTAGACCAATTACATCCCGATAATCCATCAAAATGGTAAACGCAACCATCTTTTGTTGCGTAGGGGCGAATTGCGAACTGCCCCTACTTGACTTACTGGGGGTCAATATCTTCTAATGTTTAGTACTGATTTAGTACCTATGTTCTGAATGAACAGATCAAGTTTTGGCTGCAATTGTAAGGACGTGTCTCCTGAATGAATTCAGGAGCTTGTATCGTTCTGTCAGTAACTTGTCCTCAAAAACATACCTGGAAAAAGCAATGGAAAGTCTCACCCCAGCTCAGAAAGAACTCTATGATTGGTTAGTTGAGTATATCAAGACTACCCAACACGCGCCGTCTATTAGACAGATGATGAAAGCGATGAATTTGCGATCGCCTGCTCCTGTGCAAAGCCGATTGGAACGACTGCGAAATAAGGGTTATATCGACTGGATTGATGG
>JBJOPG010000353.1:0-8092 GCA_046050865.1 Cyanobacteriota bacterium | reverse complement strand
TTACTGAATATGATAACGGGGGAACTGATACAGTTTCTTCTAGCGTCAACTATACTCTTGGAGACAACTTGGAGAATTTGACTCTGACTGGTAGTGGTGCCAATGGTACTGGCAATGCACTCAACAACGTTATAACTGGTAATTATGCCAATAACACGGTAGATGGTGGAATCGGCGATGATTCTCTGTCGGGTAGTGTGGGAATTGACACCTTAATGGGTGGTAGTGGTAATGATCTTTTAGCAGGGGGTTCTGGCAACGATCGCCTAACTGGTGATGCTGATAACGATCGCTTTATCTATGACACCAATGCAGTATTTGCTACTAGCGCGGTAGGCATAGATCAAATTACTGATTTTGTTAGTGGCATTGACAAGATTGTGTTAGATAAAACTACCTTTACTGCCCTGACTAGTATTGCTATTGCTGGTAGCGGATTCAGTCTTGCCAGTGAGTTTGCTGTTGTAGGCACTGATGCTGCTGCTAGCACTTCTACTGCCTTAATTGTCTATAGTAGTGAGACTGATAACTTATTCTATAACCAAAACGGAGCGACAAGTGGTTTAGGTTCGGGCGCTCAATTGGCTACCTTAAGCGGAATTACTACTTTGAGTTCTAGTGATTTTGAACTTCAAGCTTAATTAAAAAACGCTGTAATGGGTTCGGGGGATGGAACGGTTCCTTTAATTTTGCTGTCACATCCCCCTTAACTCCTTACTTATCTAACCAAGCTCTACAACCCCCAACCTATACCGCTGTGTCGGGTTCTTTCTTGCTGTCTGGTATGCTGCAATAATTCATTCCAATCTTTTCCCTGTTTGGGTAGAACACGAGAACAGCGTTTTTCGACCCACATTAAATTAAGAATAAAACTTACTCAAACCCACATTAAACGAGAATAGACCCAAATTATTCTGAGACTAACCCGAAATAACAAGTCTCGACCCACATTAACCAAGAATAGCTTAAAAGATATATCAGTTATTGATTACAGAATTTTGTCAATAAGCTTGCTCTATAACTGTCTGGATTATAGGGTCGTTTTTCAAAGACTTTTATGTTCTAAAATTATGGTTTAATTAAACCTATAAACGCCTGATTAAATACATTTATTAGTTTTTCCCAAACCAAGTTAGTAAATTGTGGTCACATACGCCTATTTGAGAGTTTCAACCAATCAACAAGATGTTGACAATCAACGTCATGGAATTCTCGAATACGTCAATCAACAGAGCCTTGGTCATTTGGAATTTATTTCTGATTCGGTTTCAGGTCAGAAGAAATGGCATGATCGTAAATTGGGAGAACTGCTAACCTCAAAGACGGTAAGAGGCGATGTCATCATCTTTGCTGAAATTAGCCGTATGGCTCGCTCTACTCTTCAGGTACTAGAAATCCTAGAATGCTGTATGCAGCGAGAGCTAACAGTTCACATTGCCAAGCAACAAATGGTTCTTGATGATAATTTACCCAGTCGCATTACCGCTACAGTACTGGGTTTAGCAGCAGAAATCGAGCGAGAACTAATCTCAATGAGGACTAAGGAAGCTTTAGCCAAAAGAAAAGCATCTGGAAAACCTCTAGGCAGACCAAAAGGTAGACAATCAGCCAAGCTAAAGCTCGACCCCAGAAAACCCGAAATTCAACTTTATTTAGATAAAGGGATTAGCAAACGTTCTATTGCCAAGTTAGTCGATTGCGCTCCTTCAACTCTCTATTATTGGCTGGGGAGAAACCAATTATCCAAATCTAAAAGCCATAACTAGAGATATATGAGACGTAAAAGTATTCCTCTAGAAACCATTATTGAACTGCGTAATTCACTCTCTCAGCTACCTATTCGGAGTTCAGCGCGACGAGCTTTAATCCTAGAAACAGCCGAGCTTTATGGAGTTTCGACTCAGACAGTTTATCGTACCTTAAGTCAACATACATTACCTCATTCAGTACGCCGAGCTGATTATGGGCAACCAAGAGTTATGCCCAAACAAACTTTATTGCGTTACTGCGAGGTGATTGCTGCCTTAAAAGTAAGAACTAGCAATGGTCAGGGTCGTCATTTATCTACAGTACAGGCAATTAGATTGCTCGAAGAACATGGCATCAATACTGATGGGGGTCATGTAACTGCACCGCCAGGATTGCTCAAGAGAACAACCGTCAACCGCTATTTAAAAGAATGGGGATATGACAAAGAAAAACTATCTCGCCAACCACCCGCAGTACGTTTTGAAGCTGAATATAGCAATCAGTGTTGGCATTTTGATTTAAGTTCTTCCGATCTCAAGCGATTAAAAAATGCTGTTGAACTAGAACCAGGTCGAGGAAAGCCATTACTGATGTTGTACAGCATAGTCGATGACCGCAGTGGCGTGTCTTATCAGGAATACCATGAAGTATACGGTGAAAACGTTGGAGCAGCTTTAAAGTTCCTATTTAATGCCATGTCTGCTAAGAATACAGAAGGTTTCCCTTTTCAGGGAATTCCCTCAATGCTCTATATGGATAATGGTCCAATTGGTCGCAGTCGAGTATTCCAGAAGGTAATGAATTATCTAGGAATTGAAGTTCGCACCCATGTCCCCAAAGACAAAGATGGTAGAAGAGTTACCGCCCGTGCCAAGGGAAAAGTCGAGCGTCCTTTTCGTACTGTAAAAGAGATGCACGAAACCCTCTACCATCTTCATGAGCCTGAAACTATTACTGAAGCCAATACTTGGTTAATGCAGTTTCTCCTTCATTACAACAAACAACCCCATCGCCGAGAATCTCATTCCAGGATTGAAGACTGGATGAGGAATTTGACCAAGGATGGCATCAGAGAAATGTGCAGTTGGGAGAGATTTTGTACCTTTGCCAGAGAGCCTGAAAAACGTAAAGTAGGACTTGATACTCGTATTTCTGTCGATGGTGTAGCTTATGAGGTCGAACCAGATTTAGCTGGCGAGAAGGTAATTCTGTGGTGGGGTTTGTTTGATAACGAACTCTATGTAGAACATCAAGATTCTCGTTATGGTCCTTATGAACCAATTGGAAAACCTATTCCAATCAATAGTTACCGAAGTTTCAAAAAAACTAATACTCAAAAAAGAGCCGACCGTATTGAGGCTTTGGCAGAGCAATTAGCTTTACCAAGTTCAGCCATCGGTCAGATTGAGTTGCCAATAGCAGAGAATGTTATTCCATTTCCTGTTCGCTCCTTTGTTGATCCAGATCCTTTTGAGGAATTGACTTTCAAGAATGCTATCGAAGCCAAGAAAGCAATTTCTTATTACTTAGTCAAACCGTTAGCTAAACTAACCCCAGAACAGATGACTACTGTAGAATCAATTTTGGCAAATACTTTAAATAAAGAACAAGTCATGACCCAAATCAAAGATTATTTCAGCCAATTTAATTAAGAGGTATATTCCCATGTTTAGTGAAGTAATGGAATTCTTTGGTTTAGAGAAAGAACTTGACCATCTAGGATTGTTTGAAACTGCTTCACAAAAACATTTAGCCAAAGAATTAAAAATTACCATTTCTCAAGGTAGGTTAATTGCCCTCTCTGGAGTTGTTGGTTCTGGAAAAACTACTTTCTTACAAAAATTAATGGCTGACCTCACGAAGAGTAAAGAAGTTGTGGTTTCTCGTTCTTTGGCAGTGGAATCAGACAAAGTTCGCTTAGTGACTTTGATTACGGCTTTATTCTGCGATTTATCAACGGATAAAGTTGAGAAAATTCCTTCTAGTTCTGAGAAGAGAGAGCGTTTACTCCTCGAATTGATCAAGAAAGCCCGTTCTCCTGTTGCCTTGTTTGTTGACGATGCTCATGGACTTCATAATCAAACTTTAGTGAGATTAAAACGGTTAGTTGAACTGGTACGCAATGATGGAGAGAAATTGAGTGTTGTTTTGGCAGGACATCCCAAGTTGAAAAATGATTTAAAAAGACCGACTCTAGAAGAAATTGGTGGTCGAACCCAAACTTTTGCCTTGGAAGGTATTCGAGGTCATCAAGAAGAATATATTAATTGGCTTTTAACTCAAGCAACTAAAGAAAAGGTTCAGCCGACGGACATTTTAGAATCAGAAACCATTGCCTATTTAAGCAAACGATTATCTACGCCGTTACAAATAGAGCAATATCTAACTCTGGCAATGAACGAAGCCTATCAGGTGGGGCTTAAACCAATTACTACTGATTTTATGGAGACTATCTTGGCTATTGGGTTGGACGATCTTGAGCCTAATTTAATTCGACATGGCTACAACGTGAAGTCTATTGCGCGATTGCTCAATGTTAGACCATCCGAAGTACGGTCATTCCTCCACAACCAACTTCCTCCTGAAAAAACTCAAGATATCAGAGATCAAATTCTCAGAATTGGAATTCCTTTGTAAGAAAGCTTGTTCTTAGTTAATGTGGGTCGACGTTTAATGTGGGTTTGAGTAAGTTTTATTCTTAATTTAATGTGGGTCGAAAAACGCTGTTATTTCGGGTCGGAATGATTCTTATTCTGGGTCGCTACAACTAGGCGTTGCGACAGCAATTTGTTTGAGCCAATTTTGGGAATGCTTACTGAAATATAGCTCCTTGCTCAAAAAGCTTTTAGCCGTTAGCTTTTAGCTATTAGCTAAAGCGAAACTCTTTATAAAATTAGATATTATTAAACCAACAACTTTTTAAAACAAATTAAGTAGAGAATTTACTATTTTATCTATATTTAGTTTTAATTTATTTACTTTTAATTGCTTATGATTATTGATTTCTGATTCTGAGTTCAAGAATACAGGTTTGTCGGCATTCAGCCTGATTGCACAATTAGCCGTGGATGAAGTGTGTTTTAAAACGTAGTTTTTGGTCGTTTTAGTATTTTCATTATCAACTTGAAATGCAATTGAACCATCTGGTAGTTGCTCAGTATTTGAAGAATACATAATAGATGGTGGTGAAACCGTAAAAATATTTTGTAACTTCCCTTCAATTTCCGCAAGTATAGCAGTTGTTGTTGTTACCCACAAACGCGAACTATTTGGTATTGAAAAAAGTTCTACAAGTGTATTTTTTTTAAACTCTTTTGGAACAATAATTAATGTAGTACGAAGTCCTTTTTTTATCTCCATGATAAATGGTAAGCCTCTTGAATAATGACCCGTGCTTACGAAAAACATTCTGCCATTAGCAATTTTTCTAAAATACCAGTTACGCTTTTGATTTTCCCGCTTCAGCTTTGGAAAGTAGTCGGAGAGATTAGTCACATGCTCGCCATCATAAAATAGTGCTTCAGAATGACCTGAAAATAAAACTCCATTTAATTCAGGAATATCCTCAGAAAAACCTGACTCGATAAGTGCATCTGGTACAGACTTTGTTCCCGATTGACTTATTTCTAAATGGACAAATTTTTTTTTCCAATTTGTTTGACGATAACCTTGCATAAATACTCTATCTAAAGTAGGGCTATAGGAAAAAAATGTCTTTGGTAGACATTCAAAGAAAAATCGCTCAATTATATTACAAGGGTTTTTATAAAGCTCTGGAAGATTTTCAACAGAACCAATAAAAGGTGGAAGGACGCTTTCATCTTCCTCAGCGTTTTTTTGAGGCTTTTCTACTTCTTGTTGACTAACTTGGGTAATGCAATATTCATTCAAAGATTCAGCCACTGCACTATTAGCAACACCTATAGTTAATGCTATTAATAATGTCAGCGTGCGGGGAATTTTTAATAATCGGCGAGATTGATAGAAATGGAAAAGCATAGCAAATAATACTATAAATTACATGGTAATTGAACAATTATCACAGTTGCTACATTTATAGCTTTGTTTGAGCCAATTTTGGGAATGCTGATTGAATATAGCTCCTTATAGTTTCAGTAACATCGCCATGAATAATTACGATCCCATCAAATTTACCCAAAGAGTTGTGTTTGGAAAGGATACGATGTCAGGTACTCTTTCTATTGACGATGACTACAATGAACATATTAGACCAGACGGTTCAATACCACCTGGTTTGGAGTTCGATATGCTCGATTATTTGACTAACGGTGCTGGAAGATACGCCACTCCGTCTATTTTTCCGCTTGTGGATCAATTTTTTGATGCATCAACTGTTATTCAGGCAAATACCTATTTTGGTACTGCTGAAATCCGTGCGGCTCTTGGTTTGGACGATCCAGGTGATGAAGATGAAGAGGCATTTAAACAGGCTACAGAAGTGGCTATCTGGCAGTATGGTACAGGTACTCTAAGCTGGGATTTTGCAGAGCGGGCTTACATTTTTGGGACTACTGGATTTACATTGGATCTTACCAACGCAAAATTTATAGTTGGTTCAAATGGCGAGAAGAATATTACAGGGATGCGGGTAAAAGCTAATCCTGATAATTTTGATTTTGTAGGAGGTGCCGGCGGAGTAAACAAGGAGAGCGAAAAAAAGTGGGGGAGATAGAGAGCGCGAAATTTTTAAGCAGCGCGCGCGATCATGTCTCACATTAATCCAGCCAAAACTCCTGAAATCGTTTAGAAGACAATTCCGTATAGCGGACAGTATGCTGAATATTTCGATGACCAAGATATGCTTGGATAGCTCTGGTGTCATGTCCTCGACTTGCCAAATAAAAGCCACAAGCATGACGCAGCATATGAGGATGTACGCTCAGAGATAATTCCGCTATCTTTCCTGCACGTTCGATAATTCCTCTGGCAGTACTAGCAGCCATCACTGTGCCTCTTTCGGAAACAAACAGATAATTTGATTCAGGATAATCTCTTTGTAACTGCCGTAAAGCTCTTAATTCAACTCCACGCAAAGGATGAGTAGAACTGACACCATGTTTAAGCCGATTGATATAAATCGTACCACCAAGAAAATCAATCTGCTCCCACCTTAAAGCTACCAACTCAGATACTCTCAATCCATGACGATACGCCATTAAAATCAGAGTTGAATCTCTCAATCCATGTCTGCCCACTTTCTTGGCACTGCAAACCATCGCAGCCACTTCACTCGGAAAAAGATGCTCGCGAAAACGTTTTTCTAGGTTGGGAATTTTTGGTGGAGGAGCAGTACGTGGCATTTTTACCAACTTGCCCATAAATGATAGTTGGGTAGTCCAAGATTAGATACGAGAAATCGACGACTCACACCTTTAATCATAGAGAACATCCCCATAAATGGTTCTTTTTGGGTAAGTTTTTTTTAGCTGGCGATCGTTTCAAGCATGGAGATTATTTCTGACTGAAGCTGCATTGAGATTCCCTTCAAGGGGAAGAATTTCTTCAAGTAGTTTAACTGTTAATCCATAAGACATTAAAGAAGCAAATTTAGATTCTAGATATAATCTTTCGGGTGAAGTTCGCTTTGAAAATAGGGTGGCTAAAGGGCTAAAGCTTTTTTGTTCTCGTTCTTGGCAATCACAATTAAATAGCCTGGGGCTATTGAGTTTTAATGTCCCGAATAGGGTGCGATAAGTTACAGAATGTCTTCCTTTTCGTTTTAATAGGAGATCGCAGTCAGGGCATCGAGACTGCACTTGTTGGTACTGATTTATTTGTTCTTCAACTAGAGTCTGTTGGATGTTTTTGAGTAATTGTTTTGATTCTGCCAGAGCTAAACCTAAATTTGACGGTTGAAGAGGTTCATCTCTTTGCCATTCTCCTACTGAGGAGATTTGAGGAGAATTTCCATTTTCCGACTCTATGACCAGTTGTACTGTTACTTTCATCCGATTGTGATTGTTTGATTGAGACAATCTTTCCAGGTTTCATCGCCTGTAGCGTAGGCACGAAGCAGATTATTTATTTGAGAAAAGTTCATCTTGTCGTTAATTGTTGCCCAGTAATGAAGTTCTCTCAATTCTTCTATGTGATTACCAATTTTCTCGATGCCTTCTTCCAGTATGATTTCTGCAAACCTGGCAGCTAGTTTAAATCGACTGTGTTGTTGGCGAAGAGTGATGAATCCGACCACACCGCCACAGTTTTCGCGAGGGCAACTTCCTTTGCCTGCAATACATACTGGCAATATTTGATCGCTTTCATCAGGCAAAATAGCTTCTAGTCTAATCTGGTGTTTCCAATTGCTAAAAAAGTCGTATTC
>JBJOPG010000352.1:0-7444 GCA_046050865.1 Cyanobacteriota bacterium | reverse complement strand
AGTTCTGGAACTCCTTTAGATTTCTTTTGTCCTTTAGGCATTATTACAAGTTTTGCAAGAGAAAATTAGCGAAAGCTTATTTAGTTTAATCTCTAATTTTAACTAAATCTGTCGCTTCATTAAGTCTCTCAATATTTTAATACATTGATTTTCGCGATATTTATTTCTACCAAGAACATTCGATCTTTACAAAACTTTTAGATTATACATAAACATATTGTGTATAATCTAAACAGTAGAACTTTAAGGACATAAGCTAATGTTGTCCGAAAATGATTTTCCAAGTTGGTGTGATCGCCTTAATCTCAGCACAAAATTACGACAGCTAATCGAAAACATCCGCTCTTCTGAACCATCTCGCTCAGTTAATAGCAGAGGAGGTAATGTTTGCGGACGATATCCCAGTCAAAAGATGGGGAAAACCATTCAATTCGAGTCTCATCGAGTTGAAGCTCCCAAAATCCATGAATTCGAGCAAGATGAAAATGTTCTTGAATACTACGATCAACCACCGCCAATCAAACTTAACTACCAAGGAAACAATGGTAAAAAGCTGGGAGTGATTCATACTCCAGATTTCTTTGTCTTAGAGAAAAATAGAGCGGGTTGGATTGAATGTAAAACTGAAGAAGAGCTAAAAAAGCTAGAGCAAAAAAATCCCAACCGCTTTTGTCGCGACGGAGAAGGTAATTGGCAATGTCCGCCAGGAGAAGAATATGCAGAGCAATTGGGGCTAAGTTACACAGTTTGTTCTGATCGGGAATTCAATTGGACATTACAAAGAAATTTTCTCTTTCTTGAAGACTACTATCGAGCAGAGTCCCTAGAGATAAATGAATCTGCCAAAAACAGCCTCATGGCAACTGTTGACAAACAAGCTGGCATAACTCTTGCCGAACTTCTAGAAGCTGAAAGTGACTTTAATGCCGACCATATCTATTCGGCGATCGCCAATAAAGATATTTATGTTGATTTAGAAACAGATTTACTGGCAGAACCACAACGAACTAAAATATTTTGCGATCGAGATACAGCAAAAGCTTATGAACTAGTAAGTACCGAATCAATTGAAAATATCCCAACTGCTTCTCCAGTTGTCAATTTCGCAGCAGGAAGTTTAATTTTATGGGATAGCATTGGGCAAAAAATTCTCCATGCAGGAGCAACAGAAGTTACTCTAATTGATGAAAACGAGCAGCCTACAACTATAGCCAAATCTATGTTTGAAGATTTGGTGCGTAAAGGTAAAATAATCGGCGTTCAAATTACAGATACAGCTAGCATCAAAGAAGAAGCATGGCAAAAGTTCCAGAAAGCCAGTTCTGAAGATCAAGAAGAAGCTATACGTCGTTATGAAGCCGTCAAACCATATCTCAACGGTTCGTCTCCAGAAACAGAAATCGTCTCTACTCGTACAATTCGCGATTGGAAAAAGAAATATTCAGAAGCACAAGAGATATATGGCTGCGGTCTAATTGGACTTTTATCACACCGTAACAGTAGAGGTAATCGTTCGAGAAAGCTGCCTCAAGAGAGTTTCGATCTGATGAACAAAGTTATTGATGAAGATTATGAGACATATAAACAGAAAACTAAATGGGCATCTTACTGCAAGCTAGTCAAGTTATGCGAGGAAAAAGGAATACTTACCCCTAGCTATAGAACATTTCGAGAAGAAATCAAAAAACGCTCCACCTATCAACAAACTAAGAAACGCCAAGGTCGTCGTGCAGCATACCAGCATAAACAATTTTACTGGGAATTAGATAGAACTACTCCCCGTCATGGAGATCGTCCTCTTGAAATTGGTCATATCGACCATACAGAACTAGATATTGAATTGGTTTGCTCTAAGACTGGGCGCAATCTGGGTCGTCCTTGGGCAAGTTTTTTTAGTGATGCTTATTCTCGGAAAATACTTGCTGTATATCTGACTTTCGATCCCCCTTCCTATCGCTCTTGTTTAATGGTTTTAAGGGTTTGTGTTAGAAATCACGGACGCTTACCTCAAATAATTGTGGTCGATAACGGTTCAGAATTCCACAGCACTTATTTTGAAACTTTACTAGCTGCTTTTGAAATTACCAAAAAACAAAGACCACCAGCACAAGCTAGATTTGGCTCGGTTTGCGAACGTCTTTTCGGTACCTCTAATAAACAGTTCGTGCATAATCTTCAGGGTAATACCCAGATTACTCGCAATGTTCGTCAGGTAACTAAGTCGGTTAACCCCAAAAACCAGGCAGTATGGACTTTGGCTTTCCTCTATGATTATCTTTGCCACTGGGCTTATGAGCATCAAAGTCCCAGAGAAGCTTTTGCCCAAGGAATGTTACAAGGAGGCGATCGCACTCATAAAATAATTCCTTACAATAAAGATTTTTGCCTGCTGACGCTGCCCACAACTTCAAGAGGGACGGCAAAAGTTCAACCTGGTCATGGAGTTAAAGTTAACTACATTTACTATTGGTCTAATCTGTTTCGCGACCCAGAACTTGAAAATACCCAAGTTTCGGTACGCTACGATCCCTTTAATATTGGGATTGCTTATGCCTATGTTAAAGGTCAATGGGTTGAATGTAATTCCCAATACTATATTGATTTTCAAGGTCATACAGAGAAAGAATTAAAGCTAGCTAGTACCGAAATCAAAAAACGCGATCGCAATCACACCAAGAACAACAAAGTTTCTGCCAAGAAACTAGCTAACTTTCTCGCTTCAGCAGAAGCCCAAGAAGCTTTATTTCAGCAGCGAACTCGTGATTTTGAAACTCAACAAGTTCTACAAATGATTGAGGTAAAAGTTACTCCTCTAACCCAGTATCAAAATCAGAGGGGTGCCTTGGAAAAGCAAGAACTTGCGCTCGATTCATCAGCATCAGTAGTTATTGATGAGCCTGAATCCGAGACTGATTTGGACTGGGATGAATTGGAAGTTTACGAGGAGTTTTAAATGCCATGAATCAACCGAAATTTCCCGCTGACTTGTTAGAGAAATCAATCTCAGACAGAGTAGCTTATTTTGAGACTTACAAGGTAAATCATCCCAAGTTGCAACAAGTGTTTAAGTTAGTAATGGATTCGATTTGCAAGCCAGATGGAGCATCATTAATTGCGGTTTATGGTCCTTCTGGGGTTGGCAAAACTACTCTGAGACTAAAAATTGAGCAAAGGTTAATTGAAGAAGCTCTACCGCTACTAGAAAAAGACAAGGGTAAAATCCCCGTAATCGCAGTAGAAGCGGTTGCACCTGAGTCGGGCAACTTCAATTGGAAAGATTATTACACCCGTGCTTTAATTGCCCTAGAAGAACCTTTAATCGAGCATAAAGTTGCTTTTGACTATAACATACCTGGAATTCGTCGTAATGATGAAGGTGTTGTTCTCATTAAGCAATCCACCTCTGCTGCCAAATTACGACAAGCATTGGAAAAAGCTTTATTTCACCGTCGTCCAGATATCTTTTTTGTTGATGAAGCTCAACATCTAGGTAAGATGTCCAGTGGTCAAAAGCTACAAACTCAATTAGATTGTCTTAAATCCCTTGCCAATATGACTGGGGTACTCCACGGACTGTTTGGTACTTATGAATTATTGATTTTTCGGGATCTCAGCGCACAACTCAGTCGTAGAACTATCGATATTCACTTTCCTCGCTACAAACCTAATGATTCTCAAGACTTGAAGGCATTTAAAAGAATTTTATTCACCTTTCAAAGACATCTTCCTGTAGAACAAGAACCAGATTTGGTTGATGGTTGATCGCTGGGATTATTTTTACGAGCGGAGTCTTGGCTGTGTCGGTATTCTCAAAGATTGGCTAACTAGAACTTTGAGAGATGCTTTGGAAGAGGGAGCGGAAACTATTACTGATAAACATCTTAAAAGAAGAGCCTGGTCGGTTTCTCAGTGTAAAAGAATGTTGCAAGAAATTGAGGAAGGGGAAAGTCAATTAGAAGAAACTGAGCAAGATGTTTCCGATCTAAGACAAGCCCTTGGCTTAGACCCAGATCTGATCGCAGAAACTACGAACAATTCATCTAAATTGAAAAAGAAAGGTTCTCGTCGCGTTGGTCAAAGAAAGCCGAAACGAGATTCAATCGGAGTATCCCAAAATGCCCAATGAAGATCTAGAAATTTATGATTCTTGCGATGTGGAAAAATTTTCAGTTCCTCCTAGAAGTCGTTTATATCATCTTGAACCTATGGGTATTGGTACGCCATATGTTGAAAGCTTGACTAGCTTTTTAATGCGATTAGCTCAAGCCCATAGTCTAGAAGTTAATACTTTAGTTGCCAAAAAAATAAGTAACTATTTCGACCAAGGATACCTGCATGAACATCGTAACAAGGGTTTAAGTACTTTATTCAACAAAGGTGCTGCTTTAAACAGCAATGGAATTTTGGCATCGCAACTCTACCAATCCCTTGAACAACTAACATTAAGAAAAGATTTATCTTGTTTGACTTTATTAGCATTCAATAATGTCTTTTCTTCCAGAAAATTATTACGTAAGTCTAAAACTTGGTGTCCTCATTGTTACGAACAATGGCAAAAAGCTGGAAAAACAATACACGAGCCATTGTTGTGGAGCTTTGAAGCTATTACAGTCTGTCCCAATCATTTTCAACCTCTAGAGAATAAATGTCCAAAATGCGATCACTCTGTTCCTTGGTTAACTGGAAAATCTCAAGTTGGTTTCTGTTCTAGATGCGATTGTTGGTTGGGAAGTTATTCTCAAAATCACCATAGACATAATGAATTTGTTTTGGCTGAATCTATTTGGATCGCTCAAAATCTCGCTGAAGTGCTTTTATTGACTCCATCAAGATCGTTTTCGATTCAAAGTACAAATATATCTAAAGCCTTCAATTTAATTATTGACGCTATTTGTGAAGGAAATATTGCTGCGTTTGCTGAGATTTTTGGTTTGCCCAAAAACACTGTATGGATGTGGTGCAAAGGTAAAAATTTGCCTGAACTTAGAGCGATCTTAAGAGTGTGTTATTGCTTGGATATTTCTTTACTCGATTTTATTACGTTAAAACAACAGGCATTCCAATTGCCACGTATTAATCCCCAAAGATTGCCGAGCAGTTTACGCTTCAGACGTGCTTCTCCCAGGACATTTGATCATATAACAACTGAAAAGTATCTTCAAAACGTTTTAAATAGTCCCAATCGTCCCTTAACGATGAAAGAAGTTGCTCAAAGATTAAACATTGACCAACGTACGATCCATAGTTATTTCCCTAACTTATGTAAAGCTATATCTGTCAAATATCGTAGATACCAAAAACAACAAACATCTGAACGAATACAAAAATGTTGCCAAGAAGTAGAACAGACTGTACGCAATCTTCATCAAGCAGGGGAATATCCCAGCGAAGCTCGTGTATCGCAGTTGATTTCTCAGCCTGGATATTTTAGATATAAGAAAGTTAGAAAATCTTTACATCGAGTTGTATTAGAATTAAGAATATAAAAAATTTAATAGACAAGGTAATTAAATTGCTTTTTTCTTGAAGATTACCTTTAATCGGAAGCATAAAATTGCCAAGAGCCAGAGGAAGCATAAAGCTTCCAAAACGGCAAAGTTATGCTTCTTGTCACAGCCAAAAAATTTTTACAGACTGACGCAAAATGGGCGATACTGGATTTGAACCAGTGACGTCCTGCTTGTAAGGCAGGCGCTCTACCGCTGAGCTAATCGCCCCCAGCACCTGATTTGGTACTCAGCTAGTATAGCAGCATTAAGGTTTTTTATGCAAATTGCTGCAAATTACTTTTTAGTTATCAAAATTAAGAGCGATTGAAAAACCAGCGTTGAACAAGCTTTTCTAATTCAATCCAGACAAACATCAACAGACTAAAACCCAAACAAATAGCTAATTCGGTAAGGGTGAGAAAATTGGTGTCAAAAAAGTTGCGCAAAGGTGCAACGTAAATTAACAGTAATTGCAAAATAGTAGTTAAAGTTACTGCTCCCAAAACATAGGGATTAGAAAAAGGATTCATTTGAGCCGTTAATTTAACGTCAGAACGAACTGCCAAAGCATGACCCATTTGTGCTAAACAAAGAGTAGTGAACACCATGGTCTTCCAATGATCTGGATTACCGTCTGCATTGTCGTAGTTATAAGCCCAAACCATCAGGGCAATAGTAATTATGGCAAAAACAATGCCGATTCTGAGCATATATAAGCCCAAACCGCGAGCAAAAATACTTTCTCTGGGATTATAGGGAGGACGACTCATAACATTGGGTTCGGCAGGTTCTAATGCCAATGCCAGAGCAGGTAGACCATCTGTCACCAGGTTCATCCAAAGAATTTGCAGGGGGGAGAGAGGCACCCCTCCTAAACCGAGGATAGGAGCAGCAGCGATAGTTATTACCTCGCCAATATTACTGCCCAGAATATATTTAATAAAACGACGAATATTGTCGTAAACGACTCTGCCTTCTTCGGTGGCAGCAACAATAGTAGCAAAGTTGTCATCGAGCAAAATCATATCGCTAGCTTCTTTACTGACATCAGTGCCAGTAATGCCCATCGCAATCCCAATATCAGCTTGTTTGAGGGCAGGAGCATCATTAACGCCATCTCCTGTCATGGCTACGAATTCACCACTTTTTTGTAGAGCTTTGACTATACGTAGTTTATGTTCAGGAGTCACCCGGGCGTAGACATTGATTTCTTTAACCTGTTTTTCTAATTCTTCGGTGGACATAGCCTCTAATTCTTGTCCCGTTAAACAATGGCCGCCCGTGGTAGTAATATTTAGTTTCGAGGCGATCGCCATCGCTGTCAGAGGATGATCGCCAGTAATCATTACTGAGCGAATTCCTGCCCGTTTGCATTTTTGGACGGCTTCTTGGACTTCAAGACGGGGTGGATCAATCATTGCCACTAAACCCAACCAAATTAAACCTTGCTCGCTGCTGGACTCAGCATCGGCTGGAGGAACCTCTGCAACTGGCTTACAGGCAAAACCCAAAACCCGCAGACCATTAGCAGCTAGATTATTGTTAGCTTCTAGAATCTCCTGTTTTTGTTGCTCACTCAACTCTTGGCTATGATCTTGAATTTGGATGCGATCGCAACGTTCTAAAATTAATTCTGTTGAGCCTTTGGTAAACATTAAGTAGGGTAATGTCTGGTTGTGCGGATTACTAACAATTACCGACATCCGTTTACGTTTAGAATCAAAGGGGAATTCTCCCACCCTAGGCATCATCTGATCCATTTCGGATTTAGAAACTGAGCCTTTTTCGGCTAAAACTATTAACGCCCCCTCGGTTGGATCTCCCAAAATTGACCAGTCTGTTCTTTTCTCGACTATGTTGCGAGAGTGCTGCAAGATGGCATCGTTACACAAAACACAAGCTTGAAACAACTGCATGACTTCACTTTCGGCTTGAATTTCGTTATTGTCCTGACA
>JBJOPG010000351.1:0-3710 GCA_046050865.1 Cyanobacteriota bacterium | reverse complement strand
GGGATCTGTTTGATATATGCGTAACAAATAATCGGTACTATTGGCTTTTGTACCAAAGCCATTATCAGACAAAAACCAAAACGCCCCTGTATTATCTGGCGCAAACTGTACACCACTGAATCCCTGAACTGGTTGTCCGTCAAATGGCCCTGTCCTGCCATTAGCGTCTATGGGATTACCTTCACCGTCATTGCTCCCCGCAGGAGAACCTTCAGCCAGAGTATCTGCTGGCAAAGAAGCAAAACCAACTAGTTGGTCAGTCATATTTTAATTCGTATGCTTGAGTGAAATTAAATGACTTAATTAAGTAAAAATATTGCGTTAGAAGTAATCTTTTAAGAAAACTTCTGACTATTATTTCCTAATTACTTATAGGATTTCATACTCATATTAAGAACAGGTAATCAATGATTTAATAAATAAGCTGATAAATGAATATAAAAAATCGTTTTCAAAACTTAGTTTTTACATAAACTTTGTTGCTTTAAAGTTATTTTTTTGTTAGTTTAAATAAACTAGATTATGACCCCGCTCAGCTCGCTATCTAACTGCGAAAAATCATCTCTTCTGGTTTATATTTCAGCTTAAGCTTGTCTCCCCTCGCTTCCAAGGCTGTAGAAAACTTAATCGATCGCTGATCGGGAATGGTGAAGAGGCGATCGCTTCCTTGAGCTAGAGATGCTAAAAATTCTTTCACCGTCTTATCTTGATTCGACGGACGACGGTAAAAGGTTTCTAGTCTTCGCCATAGTTTGGGAAAAATTGGTTCTAGCTTGGCAAGGTTGACTGGTGGTTTAACAGTAAATCCTTGATTCGATGCATCCTCTGTCCATATTCCTAGCTTGTCTTGCCTAGCAGTTGCTACCGCTTCTACCAGGCGATCGCGCAATTCTTGATAGAGTGTGTCATAAAACAGTGGATAAACAAAACCTTCTGCTAATAGCTGATAATTGACACTTTTTTGTAGTGTTTCTGCTTCTAAAACAATCTCTGACCCGTCTGCATCGTCTGGAACGCCTGTAAAGACAAAACAAACAGGTCTACCATTTTTCTCGATCTGGTTGGATAAAATATAACCTGGTTGTCCATTTTCCGCTCCACCTAATAGCTCCAGATTCCGATTCGTGGCATCAGAGGAGAAAGGTTTGATAGCTGCTTTTTCTAGGGCATCTATCCCCTCATATCGCAGTTGCACTTCACCACCTGACTTAAATTCAACTTGTCCTTCTAACAAATCAAATAAAGAATCATCATCTGCCAAAAATCTGACTGAATCTCCATCTGGAATTCCACTTTGAGGATTGAATACACCTTTAATCGTTAAAAATGGCATTGTTTTACTCTTCTCAATTTAAGTTCAAAGATTAGTGGGAAATATAAGCAAAGAAAAGCAGCAGCTACAGATAAAAGTAAGCATTGCTCATTCTATTGTGCTGCTGGGAACTTATTTTATTCTTGCCCTGATCTTACGCATCATCAAAATCTCAACAAGATAAAATATATTGTTTAGTAACTAGAGGCATCTAGATTAAAGAGGCTGTCATTAATTAATATCCCAGTTAAAAATAAATTTAAGTTAAATTTTTGATTAATATTTGATTATGTTAATTCAGCCAAATATAAATTCAAAATATATTTATTTGGAGATTGAGTATTTAAAAGAAGAAGTCAAACAAGCAAGTTAATTATTAATAAACAATTGATAATGTAATCTTAATCTAATTATAAAATATTGTTTTTTTCAGTTGGTAAAGTGCCACACAAATAAACATTTACATTTATTTGTGTGGGGTTAAAATTAAATGAAAACCAAAATAGTATCTTTGTTAGCAGAGCGAAAAACAGCACCTTTGCTCTAATGCGAAATACAAACCATCAAAATTTTATTCCTCAAGCTACTGGTTGTTTGAAAATTTGCAACTTATCACTGACTAGTACATTTGACATTAAACCACTAAAGTTTTCCCTAGTAATTCCTACTTACAACGAAAAGAAAAATATTCAACAATGAATTCCAATATTTAAGAAAGATTTAATTATATTAAGTTAATTAATAGTTTGAAAAAAAGAAAGAAAAAGACGAGCTAAAAAATTTTATTTGTCAACCATGATTTACGATTAAAGTAGATAATTTAGATTTAAATCTAATTTTATGAGTAGTATCCGTAGTACCGATAGTAAAACTAAACAGACAAAAGTTGTTTACGCTCCATCTCCTAGTAATTCAGATCTCTTTACTTCAATTTACAGTATTGAAATTTACGAAGACCAGGCGGTAGAGTGGCAATGGCTAGAGTTACCTGATGGTAGTCAGGTGGTGACCAATTACAGAATTCTCAATCAAGAGAACGAGCAAAATGATTAATAAGCTGCAAAGCATTTAGACAAGGTGAAAGAATCTTAAGCACAAGAGAACGCGCTAAAAGTTTTTGCTGAAAATAATCTATCTCTAGAGTAACTAGCAAAACTTCTGAAACACTAATTAAAGATAAATTAACCAAGATATTCGAGAGAAAAAAGCAGTCTCAAGTACTCAAAAGGATATCTGGAACCATGAAAGAGTGTGCTGCAAATTACTCTTTTATTTTTTACATAAAAAGTATCTATAATACGGACATAAGAATTTGTGAAAAATTTCTTTTATGAAGCTTTCTCAGATCAGGTCGTTCGTTGCCGTGGCAAGGTGTGGCAAATTCAGTCAGGCAGCTATTGAATTGGATTTAACTCAACCGACGGTCAGTCATGCGATCGCTTCTTTGGAAGCAGACTTAGGGGTACAATTGTTGTTTCGAGGCAAAAAGGGAGTAAATTTAACTCCTGCGGGGGAGAGGATTTTAGTTCACTGCGATCGCCTCTTGCAGTCGATGGAGGATATTCAACAGGAAGCTCATCGATGTAAAAGCTTAGGTAGTGGGAAAATACGCATTTCCGCTTTTCGGGGGGCAGCAGCCCAGTTACTACCTAAAATTAGAGCGGAGTTTCAATCGAAGCATCCTCAAATTGAAGTCAAGATTGTGGAAGAGAAAGACTGTCCCCAAGTTGAGCAGATGGTTTATGAGGGTAAAGCAGATCTCGGTTTTACGACTTTGCCCACCTCTAAGGATTTAACCACCATTGAAGTGCTGCGGGATAACTATGTGGTCTTGTTGCCTCCTAATCTGAAGTTAGATCTCCCATCAGATTCAACCCAAATTAGCTGGGCACAGCTACTTGACCTGCCGATTATTTCTTATCCCCATCAAAATAGCTGCTTCAAACAGATTAGAAGCTACTTTGCTAGTGCGGGGTATTGTTTTGAACCTGCGGAACAAGTCCGCGAAAGCGATACTATTGTTAGCCTGGTTGCCACAGGATCGGGCGCCGCTATCCTACCTCAACTATCGGTGTTTTATCTTCCTCCAGGGGTGACTATTTGCCAGTTGCCCCAGCCACTCCAGCGTATTGTGGTGGCAGCAACCCCTAAAGATACAGATTTATCCCATGCAGTTTGGGCTTTTACCGATTTTCTCCAGCAATTATAACAATAATTAGTAACTGACGTTACTTACACTTGAGGACTTGGGGACTTGGGGACTTGGGGACTTGGGGACTTGGGGACTTGGGGAACAAGTGATACCTTAGCGTTCCTATCTCCCTATCTCCCTATCTCCCTATCTCCCTATCTCCCTATCTCCCTATCTCCCTATCTCCCTATCTCCCTATCTCCCTAA
>JBJOPG010000350.1:0-4084 GCA_046050865.1 Cyanobacteriota bacterium | reverse complement strand
CAATCCTCTGACTACTCTGCTTGCTTTTAGCTACACGAGCTTCAGGTTGGGATAGTAAGCCAAGATATCATCAGAGGAGAGGGTATCACCCTCCGCTTGGGGTGTCCAAAGGATTTCTACCGCTAATAGGCGATCGCTTCCCAAACTACCAATTTGCTGTAGGCTGGCACGGAGATCCTCAGTTCCGTTGATAGTAGGTAGGTCGAGGTTTCCCGTTGCTCCCACAATAATCGTCGCCACAATATATTCCCCTGGATCGCTTTCTCTAGTCTGAAGCGCACCGTCTTGGGCTTCTCCCTCTAATATTGGTTGTGATTTGTTTTCAATCTCATTATCAACATTAGTTAGAGTTTCGTTGATAAACTTGCTGCGTTCAGTTAAAGAAAACTGATTAAACTTAGCTTCCGCTGCTTCTAAGCTAGCTTTTTGGGAGTTGGTAGTGCCATATACCCAATATTCAGGGTGTCGTAATAAAGCGAGAGTTGCTTCCTGTAAGACAGTCGCTCGTCCCCCAGCGGTGCTAGTATCCGCTGTCAGAGCCAAACGGTTTAACTCAGGTTGTAGTTCACGAGCACTAGCAAGTAAACCCACCTGGACTTCTGCCACGGAGACTTGGGAGCTGCCGCCATAGCCTTCTTCACTGCCCACTCCAGCATTCTGAAAACTACGGATCAGAAAACTGGCGATCGCCAAAAAGACCAAAATGGAGAGTAATCCACCGCCGCCATAGCCAACAAAGGGTAGGAGGAATGGAAAACCAAAGCCACCACCGCCATAGCCATAACCAGGAGAACGATAACCGCCGCCATAACCACCGCTGTATCCGCCACTTCTAGGACTAGAATAGCTACGGGCAGGAGCGCTGAAAGAACCACCGCCAATTCTGCCCCCAGTCCTGGCAGCCATGGCATTTCCCCCATTACCGAAGACAATGCAGCTGGCTAAAACTATTGTCAGAATGTACTTAATCCAGAATTTCCGCTTAAAAATCTCTTTAAAAATCATCTTTATGTCTAGCTACGAGAGTACGATCTTCTATACTCTAAAGAATAACAATTCTCAGTATTATCGAGCACGATTGCCTCAGTTATTAATTGCAGAAAACTCGCAAAATCCAGATGGCAGATAATTAGCAGATAATTAAAATATTCAGAACTTTTTTAGCTAGCGGCAGGTTGCATTTGAACCAAAAAACATCCGTCTCAGCCAGTTTTGGTTTATTTTTTGGTTAAAACGACCAAGGTTATGATCTTATCTATCGATTTATTTTTATAAACTGTTCAATCAACCCTTGTGTCGTGACAGCAAATATTTAACTATAGTAGTTATGGTGTAGATGGGAGCTAAATACGGTAAAAGCAACGCTAGGTAGACTAGGTTATAAAGTATAAATGCTTAGAGAAGCTGAACTAAATGGTAGTAATGGACTGGTTCCTTACCTCAGTAAATAGAGCAAATAGAGCAAATCAACAGCTTATACTCAAAGTTGAGCCAGTATAACGAGTTACCACAGCTCAAATACTGATTGTGGTATAACATAACCCGAATATTAAATAAAAGAGGACTAATATGAGCGATTTACAAGAACAAGTGCAAAAAGCCAGAGAAGCGGCAAGAGAAGCTTGTGCGGATGGAACAAATTCTGCTGATTGTGCAGTTGCCTGGGATACGGTAGAAGAACTATCTTCCGAGGCGTCTCATCAAAAACAGAAAACCCCTACTAAAAATTCCCTAGAAGTTTACTGTGATGAAAATCCTGATGCTCTAGAATGTCGCGTTTACGAAGACTAATAGCCAGACTAGGGTTTAGCTTCAATAAAGTAGCGTTAATTTAACGTGCATCCAAAATTAAATAACTGTTAACGGAAAAGGTGAGGGCAAGTAAGGCTCTCATCTTTATTTTTTTCTTGGTTTATTTCTTGGTTTATTTTTGGGGTTTTCATTTTATCCTCTAAGCAATCCCCGTCTATAATTCTTGAGTACATCAGCGTTGACTTAGGGCGATTGTTAATGCACTCTTAAAAGACAATCTCAAGCTGTTTAATTACAAACACAGAAATAGTAGACACAATTTCAACAACATCAATCATACAATCATGGATATTTGGTTTAGACCTCTGGTATGGATGGACTATCGTTTAGGAGTATTGCTAGCGGTAATTTTCCCTTTAGGATTGTTAATCTGGGCTTTGTTTCAGAGGCAGGAAGCCATGGAAAGATTACTGATCATTTATTGGCGAGTTGCTAGTTTATTGATGATCACGGTTTATCTATTAATTCCTGATTGGAAGATCGGATTTATCACGGGTTTTGCCGCCCGCATCTTGATTGCCATCTCCTTGTGGTTTTGGGTCGATCTCAATGAAGAGATTCGTGATATTCCCCAAAATTTTCTCAAATTAGTATTTACTTCCTGGCGCTGGGCAATCACAGCCTACTGTGTTCTAGGGGCGATCGCCAAATCATTTTTTCTCCCCTGTGGTCTATCTAGTAGCACCGCCAAAACCGCTTTTTGTCAGGTTTGGTTGGAAGCACCAGAAGCTTATCATCATTTTTTCCATAATAAGCCAGGTAACGAAGGATTCTTGGGCTTTATGGGGTCAGTAGGTTTAGTTATTTATTTGATCTATTTGGCATATTTTGTTTTGATTCGCCTCGGCAAACAAGGGCGTTCTGCTCTGGAACAGTAATTATGAGCGGAGCAAATAATTGGGGCAAGGCAAGTACCTTGCCTGGGCAAATCCGAAAAAAAAGTTGAACTACAAGCTAGGAAAATTATGCCAGAATCCATTGGCTTACGTTTAGAGCAATATACCCTCAAGCGCAGACAGGAAGTGCTAATTGTTAACCTGGAAACTGCGCAAGGGGAAGCGGATACGGTAATGATCTTTGCTGGATTTTCCAGCTCTCTCGTGATGCCCACCGCTTTTGACCCCGATATTCCCATAATTGCGAACGATTCAATCATCACATCAATTGATCGCCTTGTTAGCCCTTATAATCCTGCCAACCCAGAGTATCTTCAGTCTGAGATTAGTTTGCCAGAAATGATTAAGCTCCTCGAAACTCTTAATCTTTAACCCCTGTCTTGCTATCCATAATTTACTTTTTACTTCTAATCTTTTGATTTTTTATTAACCTTGAGCATATATACTCAAAAACAAGGTCAATTTTCCCAAAATATAAAGATATCGTTTAGCTTGTTGGTTGGAGATAGCAAAGATTGAGCAAATATTAAATCTGTAGTACAATTATTGCTTGTCATAAAACATTTTTTGTCAGATCAACAAACCAAATAGATCTAATTAAATCTAATTAATTTAAAGCTTTAGGAGTGCATTAGTGTGAATAATTTAGCAAAAACCTTATTCGATACCAGTCAATTACCGCAAACCCCTTTATTTGGCACAGATGGAATTCGAGGAAAAGCTGGAGATATTCTGAATGCACCTTTCGCCTTACAGCTAGGATATTGGGCGGGGAAAGTTTTAGAGCAAGCGGCTGATCGTCGCGGCCCAATTATTGTGGGACAAGATTCACGCAATTCCAGTGATATGCTTGCTTATGTCCTACCCCTTGTGTGGCTAATTTAGCTAGTACCAGCGAAGCGATCGGCGGAATTATGATTTCGGCAAGCCATAATCCACCCCAAGATAACGGTATTAAGTTTTTTGGTAAAAAGGGGACTAAGTTATCTGACACCGTAACCCAAAAAATTGAGCATCATCTGAGAAATGACCATCTAGTTCAGGATAGTAATTTAGCTTGGGGCAAAGCTTATCAACGTCCCGAATTAGTTCAGCAATATGTCCAGTCTTTGTCGGAATCTCTACCCCAAAACACCAGTTTTCAGGGAATGCGCATTGTCCTAGATTTAGCTTGGGGTGCATCGGTGAGAGTCGCTCCGGCAGTCTTTCAGCAATTGGGGGCAGAAGTAATCAGTCTGCATCATTTAGCCAATGGTGACCTGATTAACGTTAATTGCGGTTCTACCCATCTGGAACTATTAAAGCAAGGGGTAAAAGACTATCAAGCTGATCTAGGATTTGCTTTTGATGGGGATGCGGATCGAGTGATGGCAGTA
>JBJOPG010000349.1:0-3741 GCA_046050865.1 Cyanobacteriota bacterium | reverse complement strand
GGCATAATGCTGATTAAACCAGTCACTAGCAAATTGAACAACAAAACCCCCAAGATAACGGTAGCCAAAAAGATGCTAATTATGACCAGTATTTGGCTATTACTTTCTGGTTCGTTTTTAGAACTTTGGGGAGAATGATAGGACATCAGTAGTTGTGTAAAATTAATTTCCTGGTTGAGATAGGGAAAAGGGCAAGGGGCAAGGGGCAAGGGGAAAAGAGCAAGTCAAGTCTGTAATTAATTTTGTTTAGATCTTATGACTTTGATTAAAAGGCTAAAAGGCTAAAAGCTAATAGCTGAGAGCTAATAGCTACCCTAACCGATCAATTGTCTTAACCCGAATTCAGGTTATTTAATCGCTCTTAGTCGGACGAAACGGATTTAAGAAATTAATTAAGGGAGCGATGGTATGAGATTGAATCCATAAACGCCCTTCTCCCGAAAAGCGACAGACGAAACCTTCGCCGCCAAAGATGCTGGTTTTTAAACTTTTGAACGATAATCCGCCAATATTTTCTACGGAATATTTAAGACTATCTTCAAAAGCTACAATGTAGCCAGTATCAACAATGTAATCCCCGGCAATGGGAATCTCAATAATTGCCCCATAGGAACTAAACCAGAAATCCCCATCCCCCTTCGCCTTGAGCAGAAACAAAGACTCGCCACTAAAAAAGCCCTTAAAGCCTTGAAACTTAGTATCAATTTCGACTCCAGGAGTACAAGCCACAAAAGCAGAAGATTGCACCATCAGGTTACATTCCTGCGTCACATAATAGTGCTGAACATCTCCAGGTACTCCAGGCGAAATATATAATTCACCTTTGGTTCCTTGGGCAGTAAATTCATTAATAAATAAAGATTCTCCCCCCAACATTCTGCCCACACCTTTCATTAATCCCCCCTGCATTTTCGATTTCATTTTCATAGATGTGTCCATGGCTGCCATAGCAGAGGCTTCCACCATCACAGTTTGATTGGCGGGTACATCCAGCACTAAAGAAGCATAAGCGGGATTATGTTCCACTCGATAAGGAATTTGATTACTCATTGATTTTTAATAATTAATAATTTAATAATTATGAATATAGCCATCGAACGATAGATTAAGATATCTCTTTGCGTCTTTGTCCTAAAGGATTAGCTTCGCGTCCGTCTTTGCGCGAGATAAAAATTTTTATCCCAACCTTTACTTCAACTGCCCTACTTATCTAGGGGGCAATTTAGAGCCAACAGTAGAACCAAAAGCCCCAGGGTTATGAGTTTGACAGAAGACTTTACCTTTGCCTTTAAAACGACAGACAAATCCTTCCCCGCCTAAAAAAGAACCAATTAAACTAGAACTAGCTTTGGCGATCGAAAAGTTCAGACTTCTTTCAAAAGCGACAATATGACCAGTATCGACAATATATTCACCATCTACATCAATTTCGTAAATTCCACCAAAGGAAGCCAGTAGCGCTAATCCCTGACCAGAGAGAGTTAGCCAGAAAATAGACTCTCCCGAAAATAGAGATTTAAAACCTTGAAAACCCACATCAAGATCAACTTCCGAACTACAGGCTAAATAGGAAGTTGCTTGGACAACCAAATCTTGCCCTTTCAGCTCGTAAATCAATAGGTCACCAATTAACTTTGGTGCCAACCAAATGGTATTCCCATCCGTAGGGGAACGAAAAACACTTAAAAACAAAGATTCCCCTGCAACCATCCGTTTTAAACCACCCATGACTCCGCCACCTTTGCCTTTGCGGAGGGTGGTGCTGGGGTTAATGCTGCCACTCATGGCAATCATCGCTCCAGCTTGGGCGACTAACTCTTCTCCTGAGTTTAATGAGACACGAGCGATCGCACTTTCTGGTTGATGTAATAATTCGATATTCATGGTTTAACGCACCTTAGAACGTAAAAAGCCGACTAATCCACCGATACTGCGAGACTGAAGATAGATATTTCCTCGCCCCGATAAACGATTGACAAAACCTTCTCCAGAAGTCAGAGAACCAATTAAACCATTGGAAAGTTTAATTCCCATCTCAATGCCTGGTTCATAGGCTACTAAATGACCAGTATCCACAATAAATTGTCCGTTAATTGCTTTTTTGGTGATCCCACCATAAGCGCCAAAAAAGACCCGACCCTTGCCACTTAATCGCAACTTAAACAATCCTTCTCCTGCAATCAAACTTGCCCAGCCAGCCCAGCGCACGCCGATTTTAATCCCTGGAGTACTAGCAATATAAGCTCCTGGCTGAAAGTACATATCCTTGCCACGAAGTTCAATTTCAGCGATATCTCCCACCATAGATTGGGTTAAAACCAAATTTACAGATTGCTTAGTTTCATTGCTAAAAACATTAACAAATAGTGATTCACCCCCTAAAAACTTCTTAGCCATTGCTGAAAACAAATCTCCAGCCAGCTCAGTTTTAATGGTGACTTGGCTATCCATGCTAGCCATTGCTCCTGCCTCAGCAACAATTTTTTCCCCAGGTTCTAGGGTGACAAAAATGGCTGAAAATGCTGGCTTATATTTTATTTCGCATTTCATATTTTTTGATTAATGTACAGTTAAGCTCGATTAATTTAGATTAGTTGAGGTCGAAAATCATTTATTTAACTTGCGTCATTAGTATGCCCAGTATTTGCTGGAAATCTTCAAATCCTCGTTAGATACCAGAGTAGGTAGTAGGTAGTAGGTAGTAGGTAGTAGGTAGTAGGTAGTAGGTAATGGGATGGGAGTAAATTGACATAACCCAGGCTTCTTACTTACCGTTTAAACGTTTACCAGTCTTGCGTTATTATTAAAATTGTTGGGAACCTGAAGCAATAAATGTAATGTTAAAGCAACAAATTAACCCAAAAGAGTTTGTCGAAAATATTTATAATTTTTTTAGTCTCGAAAAAGATAAAGAGCAAAGTTATATCTGTTCCGAGCTAACTTGGAATGAGTATGAATCTATTTTAGATGCTTTAATTGATAATTCTTGGTGTAAAACTTCCTACTTAGATGGAGTATTGAAATTAGTGTCTCCTAGTAAAAATCATGAGATTGCTAAGGGCAAAATTAGAGCTTTACTAGAAGCTTACTGCGATCATCTGGAAATTGATTACTTTGCTATGGGTTCTACAACTCTAAAACAAAAGGACAAATCTAGCGGCAAAGAACCAGATGAAAGTTACTGTTTTAATATTCTTAAAGATATTCCCGACTTAGCAATTGAAGTTATCGAAAGTAGTGGTAGTTCTGAAGATTTGGAAAAATATTTGAGGCTATCAGTAAAAGAAGTTTGGTTCTGGCAAAAAAATCGCTTAGAGGTATATGTAAATCAGGGCGATCGCTATATTCAACAAACTACTAGTCACTGCTTACCAAATTTGAATTTAGAGTTGTTGGCTAGTCTGATCAAACAAATAAATACTGGTAACTTGAGATTGTTGAAAAAACAATTTATCAGTCAGCTTTAAGAAAAAGAGAAAATAGCAGATTAATATTTTCCCCTTTCCCCTCTCATCCAGATAGTTCATTACGATTCGTGGAAGAAGTCTAAAGATATCGTTGTAGAACCGCTTGAGTCGCTGCCCCTGTTTTTGCCCAGCTAAACTTTTGTGCTTGTTGTAGACTGAGTTGGCTCAATTGCGATCGCATTTTTTGATCCGCTATTAAATCCATCATTGCCCCAGCGATTTCAGCAGTATGGTGGGGATTAATTAAAATTGCCGCATTGTCAGTTATTTCAGG